>NZ_JBFBDO010000117.1:0-25556 GCF_040683335.1 Kitasatospora sp. NPDC093806 | reverse complement strand
CCGGCGGCGGCTTCCGGATCCGCGCCGTGCTGCCGCTCAAGACGGCCCACTGACGGGACGGCCCGACCGAGACGGCCCGCTCAAGACGGCCCGCTCAAGACGGCCCACCGACGAGACGGCCCCTGACAAGGTGGCCCCCTGAACCGCCGTTCCACCGAGGAGCGCAGTCCCACCGAGGAGCTAGGAGCCACCTTGACCATCCGCGTGATGCTGGTCGACGACCAGGAGCTGCTGCGTACCGGATTCCGGATGATCCTGCAGTCGCAGGGCGACATCGAGATCGCCGCCGAGGCCGGGGACGGCGCCCAGGCCGTGGAGAAGCTCCGGCACACGGAGGTGGACGTCATCCTGATGGACGTCCGGATGCCGCGGCTGGACGGCGTGCAGGCCACCCGGCGGATCTGCCTCGCCGAGGACGGCAGCCCGCTGCCGAACGCCCCGCATGTGCTCATCCTCACCACCTTCGACCTCGACGAGTACGCCTTCGCCGCGCTCAAGGCCGGGGCCAGCGGCTTCCTGCTCAAGGACGTGCCGCCGACCGAACTGGTGGCGGCGATCCGCGCGGTGTACGGCGGGGACGCGGTGGTCGCGCCGACCACCACCCGCCGCATGATCGACCGCTTCGCCGAGGTGCTGCCCACCCCGCAGAGCGGCCCGGGCGGCGCGAACACCCTGAGCCCGCTCACCGAGCGCGAGCGCGAGGTGTTCCTGCTGGTCGCGCAGGGCCTGTCGAACGGGGAGATCGCCGCCCGGCTGGTGCTCTCCGAGGCCACCGTGAAGACCCACGTCGGGCGGATCCTGGCCAAGCTGGGCCTGCGCGACCGGGTGCAGGCGGTGGTGCTGGCGTACGAGGCGGGCCTGATCCGGGCCGGCGCCGGGGACTGAGCCGGCCGAGCCGGCCGAGCGGACCGGCGGGGCCGGACGGACCGAGCGGACCGAGCCCTTCCGGGGCTTCCCGTCCACCGTAGAATGGGCCGGTACGTCCGGTACCCGTCAGTGGACTGGAACGGAGCTCAGGACAAAGGTGGGCGCGTGACCGACTTCGGCGATCTGGCCCCGTTCGGCGACCCGGCCGACCCCGGCAACCGCCCCGCGCGGCTCGCCGTCGGCGTGGTCGGCACCGGCCGGGTCGGCCCCGCGCTCGGCGCCGCGCTCCAGCTCGCCGGCCACACGGTGGTCGCCGCCTCCGGGGTCTCCGCCGCCTCCCGCCGCCGCGCCGAGACGCTGCTGCCGGGCGTGCGGATCGTCACCCCGCCACAGGTGCTGGCCGCCGCCGACCTGGTGCTGCTCACCGTCCCCGACGACGCGCTGGCCGACCTGGTGGCGGGCCTCGCCGCGACCGGCGCCGTCCGCCCCGGCCAGCTGCTGGTGCACACCTCCGGCGCGCACGGCGTGGCCGTCCTGGAGCCGGCCACCCGGGCCGGCGCGCTGCCGCTCGCGCTGCACCCGGCGATGACCTTCACCGGCACCTCGGTCGACCTGGCCCGGCTGGCCGGCTGCCCGTTCGGGGTGACCGCGCCCGAGGAGCTGCGTCCGGTCGCCGAGGCCCTGGTGGTGGAGATGGGCGGCGAGCCCGAGTGGGTGCCGGAGGACGTCCGCCCGCTCTACCACACGGCCCTCGCGCACGGCGCGAACCACCTGGTCACCCTGGTCGCGCAGGCGCTGGAGCTGCTCCGCACGGCCGGTGTCGCCGAGCCCGGCCGGATGCTCGGCCCGCTGCTCGGCGCCGCGCTCGACAACTCACTGCGCTCCGGCGACGCGGCCCTCACCGGCCCGGTCGCCCGGGGCGACGCCGGCACCGTACGCCGCCACCTGGCGCAGCTCAGTACGGTGTCCCCGGACATCCCGGCCGCCTACCGGGCGATGGCCCGCGCCACCGCCCAGCGGGCACTCGCCAACGGGACGATCGACGAAACGTCGGCGGCGGAGCTGCTGGACGTTCTGAACGAGGAGAAGCACTGATGGCACGCGGCAAGCAGCCGGGCAAGGCCCAGCGAGCCCCGAAGGTCCACCGGGCCGTGGTCACGCGCACCGTCGACGACTTCGAGGCCGCGTTCTGGCCGGACGAGCAGCCGGTGGACAACGCGGTCGTGATGACGATGGGCGCGCTGCACGAGGGCCACGCCGCGCTGATCCGCGCCGCCCGCAAGCAGGTCGGCCAGGACGGCCGGGTCGCCGTCACGGTCTTCGTCAACCCGCTGCAGTTCGGCGCCGGCGAGGACCTGGAGCGCTACCCGCGCACCCTGGACGAGGACGTCCGGCTGGCCGAGGAGGCCGGCGCCGACGTGGTCTTCGCGCCGTCCGTCGACGAGGTCTACCCGAACGGCGAGCCGCAGGTGCGGCTGGCGGCCGGCCCGATGGGCGAGCGCTACGAGGGCGCCACCCGGCCCGGCCACTTCGACGGGGTGCTGACCGTGGTCGCCAAGCTGCTGCACATCACCGACCCGGACTTCGCCTTCTTCGGCGAGAAGGACGCCCAGCAGCTGGCCGTCATCCGGCGGATGGTGGCCGACCTGGACTTCGACGTCGAGATCGTCGGCGTGCCGACCGTCCGTGAGGAGGACGGCCTGGCCCTGTCCTCCCGCAACCGCTACCTCTCGGCCGAGGAGCGCGCCCGCGCGCTCGTCCTCTCCAAGGCGCTGTTCGCCGGCCGCGACGTGGCCGCGCAGGGCCCGAAGGCCGTGCGCGAGGCCGCCGCGGCCGCCCTCGACGCCGCCGAGGGCGTCGAGCTCGACTACCTCGCCCTGATCGATCCGCACGACTTCACCGAGGCGCCGGACGACTTCCAGGGCGAGGCGGTGCTGGCCGTCGCCGCGAAGGTGGGCTCGACCCGCCTGATCGACAACGCCCGCATCATCGTTCGGTAACCCCGTTCGGTTCCACCCGAGCAGTCCCCCTAGGCATGCACTCACAGGAGGCGTGACCCGCAATGCTCCGCACCATGCTCAAGTCCAAGATCCACCGGGCCACCGTGACCCAGGCCGACCTGCACTACGTCGGCTCGGTCACGGTGGACGAGGACCTGCTCGACGCCGCCGACCTGCTCCCCGGCGAGCTGGTCCACATCGTCGACATCAACAACGGCGCCCGGCTGGAGACCTACACCATCGCCGGCCCGCGCGGCTCCGGCGTGATCGGGATCAACGGCGCCGCGGCCCGCCTGGTCCACCCCGGCGACCTCGTCATCCTGATCGCCTACGGGCAGATGGACACCGCCGAGGCCAAGGGCTACCTGCCCAAGGTCGTCTTCGTCGACGAGCGGAACCGGATCACCGGCCTGGGCGGCGACCCCGCCGAAGCCGGGGAGGGCACCGGACTGCTGCGCGGGGACGCGGCGTACCGTGGCGACAGCGGTGCCGACGTCGCCGCCGCGCGCTAAGGAGCCACTGAAGCCATGTCCGTCTCGCACCGCCTCACCGCCCCGGCCCCCGGCTGGACCACGACGACCGACGTCGTCGTGGTCGGTTCCGGCGTGGCCGGGCTCACCGTCGCCCTCAACGCCCGCGAGGCCGGCCTGCGGGTCCTGGTGGTCACCAAGGCGATGCTGGACGAAGGCTCCACCCGCTGGGCCCAGGGCGGCATCGCCGCCGCCCTGGGCGAGGGGGACACCCCCGGCCAGCACCTGGACGACACCCTGGTGGCCGGGGCCGGTCTCTGCGACGAGGACAGCGTCCGCACCCTGGTCACCGAGGGCCCGGACGCGGTCCGCCGGCTGATCGCGGTCGGCGCCGCCTTCGACCGGGGCGCGGACGGCGAGATCCTGCTCACCCGCGAGGGCGGCCACCACCGCAACCGGATCGCGCACGCCGGCGGGGACGCCACCGGCGCCGAGATATCGCGTGCCCTGGTCGCCGCCGTCCGGGGCGACGAGGGCATCGAACTGATCGAGCACGCCCTCGTCCTCGACCTGCTCACCGACGCCGACGGGCACGCCGCCGGCCTGACCCTGCACGTCATGGGCGAGGGCCGGCGGGACGGCGTCGGCGCGGTCCGGGCCCGCGCGGTGGTGCTCGCCACCGGCGGCATGGGCCAGGTCTTCTCGGCGACCACCAACCCGGCGGTCTCCACCGGCGACGGCGTGGCGCTCGCCCTGCGGGCCGGCGCCGAGGTCACCGACCTGGAGTTCGTCCAGTTCCACCCGACCGTGCTCTGGCTCGGCCCCGAGGCGGAGGGCCAGCAGCCGCTGGTCTCCGAGGCGGTCCGCGGCGAGGGCGCCCACCTGGTCGACGCGGACGGCGTCCGGTTCATGGTCGGCCGGCACGAGCTCGCCGAGCTGGCCCCGCGCGACATCGTCGCCAAGGCCATCACCCGCCGGATGCAGCTCAACGGCGCCGAGCACATGTACCTGGACGGGCGGCACTTCGGCGCCGAGATGTGGGAGCGGCGCTTCCCCACCATCCTGGCGTCCTGCCGCTCGCACGGCATCGACCCGGTCACCGAGCCGGTCCCGGTCGCCCCGGCCGCGCACTACGCCTCCGGCGGGGTGCGCACCGACGGCCACGGCCGGACCACCGTCCCCGGCCTGTACGCCTGCGGCGAGGTGGCCTGCACCGGTGTGCACGGCGCCAACCGGCTGGCGTCCAACTCGCTGCTGGAGGGCCTGGTCTTCGCCGAGCGGATCGCCGCCGACCTGGCCGCCCGGCACGCGGCCGGCGACCTGCCCGAACGCACCGTCGACGTGGCGGCCGCCCGGGCCGCCCGGCCGGTGCCGCTGCCCGCGCCCGAGGCGCGGGCCGAGGTCCAGCGGCTGATGTCGCGCGGCGCGGGCGTGCTGCGCTCGGCCGCGTCGCTGGCCGCGACGGCGGAGGGGCTGGCGCTGCTCGCCGAGCAGGCGCACGCCCACGTCGCCGAGGAGAAGCCGGCCGACCCCCGGGTGGAGACCTGGGAGGCGGCCAACCTGCTGCTGGTCGCCGGCGCGCTGGTCACCGCCGCCACGCAGCGCGCGGAGACCCGCGGCTGCCACTGGCGCGAGGACTTCCCGGAGCGGGACGACGCGCGCTGGCGCCGCCACCTGATCACCACCCTCACCGCCTCCGGCGGACCCGTCAGCACCCCCGAGGAGCAGTAACCACCATGACCGACGCGACCGACGTGACCCACCTGCACGAGCACGACGCGCACGCGCACGACGCGCACGCGCACGACGAGCACGAGCACGACGAGCTGCCGCTGGCCGGCGGCTGCGGCGACGGCTGCGCCTGCGGGGACGGCGAGGGCTACGAGACCGGCCTGGACCCGCAGCTCGCCGAGCTGCTGGAGGAGGCCGGGCTGGACCCGATCGAGGTCGAGGACATCGCCACCCTGGCGCTGGCCGAGGACCTGGCCGGCGGCGAGGACGTCACCTCGGTGGCCACCGTGCCGGCCGACGCCGTCGCCACCGCCGACTTCACCGCCCGCGAGGCCGGCGTGGTGGCCGGTCTGCGGATCGCCGAGGCGGTCGTCTCGCTGGTCTGCGAGGAGGAGTTCGAGGTCGAGCGGCACGTCCAGGACGGCGACCGGGTCGAGGCCGGCCAGGTGCTGCTCTCGGTCCGCTCCCGCACCCGGGACCTGCTGACCGCCGAGCGCAGCGCGCTCAACCTGCTCTGCCACCTGTCCGGCATCGCGACCGCCACCCGGGCCTGGACGGACGCCCTGGCGGGCACCGGCGCGGTGGTCCGCGACACCCGCAAGACCACTCCGGGTCTGCGCGCGCTGGAGAAGTTCGCGGTCCGCTGCGGCGGCGGCGCCAACCACCGGATGGCGCTCTCCGACGCGGCCCTGGTCAAGGACAACCACGTGGTCGCGGCGGGCGGCGTCGCCGAGGCGTTCCGCGCCGTCAAGGCGGCCTACCCCGAGCTGCCGGTCGAGGTCGAGGTCGACACCCTGGAGCAGATCCCGCCGGTCCTGGAGGCCGGGGCCGAGCTGATCCTGCTGGACAACTTCACCGTCGCGCAGCTGCGCGAGGCCGTCGCCCTGGTGGCCGGCCGGGCCAAGCTGGAGGCGTCCGGCGGACTCACCCTGGCCACCGCGCACGAGGTCGCCCAGACTGGTGTCGACTACCTGGCCGTGGGCGCGCTGACCCACTCCTCGCCGATCCTGGACATCGGCCTGGACCTGCGCGCCTGACCGTTCCACCGGCCGTTCGCCCGGCCCGTCCGCCCGCTCGTCCGCCCGCTCGTCCGCCCGCTGGTCCTCGAAGCAGAAAGCGCCCCATGCTGCTCACCATCGACGTCGGCAACACCCAGACCACCCTCGGCCTGTTCGGCGGCGAGGAAGTGGTCGAGACCTGGCGGATCTCCACCGATCCGCGCCGCACGGCGGACGAGCTGGCGGTACTGCTGCACGGCCTGATGGGCTCGCACACGGCGATCGCCGACGCGACGATCGAGGGCCTGGCGATCTGCTCCTCCGTCCCCTCCGTGCTCCACGAGTTCCGCGAGGTGACGCGCCGCTACTACGGCGACGTCCCCGCGGTGATCGTGGAGCCGGGGGTGAAGACGGGCGTGCACGTCCTGATGGACAACCCCAAGGAGGTCGGCGCCGACCGGATCGTCAACGCGCTGGCCGCCAACCACCTCTACGGCGGCCCGTGCATCGTGGTCGACTTCGGCACCGCCACCACCTTCGACGCGGTCAACGCCCGCGGCGACTACGTCGGCGGCGCGATCGCCCCCGGCATCGAGATCTCGGTCGAGGCGCTCGGCAACCGCGGCGCCCTGCTCCGCAAGATCGAACTGACCCGCCCGCGCAACGTGATCGGCAAGAACACCGTCGAGGGCATGCAGTCCGGCATCCTCTACGGTTTCGCCGGCCAGGTCGACGGCCTGGTCGACCGGATGGCCCGCGAGCTCGCCAAGGACCCCGACGACGTCCAGGTCATCGCCACCGGCGGGCTGGCCCCGCTGGTCCTCGGCGAGGCCGGCACCATCGACGTCCACGAGCCCTGGCTCACCCTCATCGGCCTGCGCCTCGTCTACGAACGCAACCGCCCGAGCTGACCCCGGACGGCGTGAGGCAGTGTGACGCAAGTCACACCTTCACGGAACGGGACATTCACCCACGGTCCCCCCATCGCGACCGAACGTGATCATCGCCCCCTCCGCCACCCCGTGCTAGCTTCGACGATCGGGGCCCCAGCACCCGCCGTACCCCATCGGGGAGAACGGCAGGCACTGAGGGGGAGAACACATGCACGCAACCGTCACCGCCGTCGACGCCGCGCTGGACGAACTGCGCACCTCCGCGTCCCGGATCGACCGGCTGAGCGACCGCCAGGAGGAAGTCCTCCGGCTGCTCGTCCTGGACCTGTCCAACCAGCAGGTCGCCGACCGCCTCGGCATCACCGAACGCACCGTCAAGGCCCACGTCGCCGCCCTGATGGACCGCCTCGGCGTCGACTCCCGGCTCCGCCTGGCCATGGTCGCGCTCTTCCACCGGATGTCCGACTGTCCTTGCGGACAATGGTCATGACTCGAACGACCGCCTAGATTCATGAGCCGCCGGGACGGTTTTCGCGCACGACCCGGCAGCTCTTGGGGGGGAGCACTGTGCGCTCCTCTCCTTCGCGGTCCCGTCGGCGCGACGCCGGCGGGCAGTCCGAAGGATTCTCCGATGAACCTCAAGCGAGTCACCGGCGCCGGTGTGGCGCTGTTCGCGGCCATCGGCCTCGGCGTGGCGGTCGCCCCGCAGGCCTCCGCCCTCGACGGGGACTGCCACTGGGGCAACGCCTGCCTGTACTACAACTCCAGCGGCCACGGCTACGGCGCCTTCTTCGAGCAGCAGGGCGACATCCCGAACTACAAGGACCTCTACCGCTTCGCCGCCGGCGCCCACGGCTCCAACGGCGCCGGCGTGTTCGTCAAGAACCACGCCGCCTACGCGGACAACTGGAACTACACCTCCTCCTTCACCGTGTACGAGTTCAGCGCGAACGGAGGCAGCGGCCGGGTCGACTGGATCGCCCGCTACGGCGAGGCCGACCTGACGGTCACGCACGACAACAACGCGGCCGCCAAGTTCACCGGCTGACCAGCACCGGGCAGCCGGCCCCGGCCGAACCGCCGGGGCCGGCCGCCCGGACCCGTCGCACGATCCATGGAGACCTCGACGCCATGACGCACATCCGCCCGACCGCGGCACCCGCGACCCGACTGGCCCTCGCGGGTGCCGTCGCCCTGCTCGCCGCGGCCTGCACGAGCACCGACTCCGGAGGCGCCAAGGGCACTTCCACCGAGGCCAAGGGCGCCGTCCCGGCGGTCTCGGCACCGCCCTCCATCGCCACGGCCGCCGACAAGGCCCTCCCGATCGACCCGTACCTGCTCAGCTACGAGCAGCGGGACCAGCTGGAGCGCGCCGATTCCGTCCTGGTGACCCGCTGCATGGCGCGGTTCGGCATCCAGTACCAGGCGCCGCCGCAGATCCCCGGCGGCAACCGGCCGCGCAGCCGCACCGACCGCCGGTACCTGGAGATGACCGCGGACAGCGCCCAGGCCTACGGCTACCACGGCGCGGAGGGCGACCGCCCGACCCCCGCACCGCCGCCGCCCCAGGTCTCGGACGCGACCCGGCTGGTGCTGACCGGCAGCGCCGCCGCGAACGCCAAGAGCGGGCAGGGCGGCCAGGACTACAACGGCGCCAAGGTCCCGAAGGGCGGCTGCCTCGGCGAGGCCAAGGAGAAGCTCGGCGCCAACCCGTCCAACAACGGCGGCGGCGACGCCCAGCTCGCCCGCGACATCGACGCCGGCGCCCGGGAGCGGTCGAAGACCGACGACCGCGTCCTGGGGGTGTTCAAGAGCTGGTCCGACTGCATGCGGACCAAGGGCTACGACTACCCCGACCCGGTCAAGGTCCTGGACGACCCGCGCTGGTCCTCCCCCGCGCCCACCGACGTGGAGCGCGGCACCGCGGTGGCCGACGTCGCCTGCAAGCAGCAGGCCAACGTGGTCGGCGTCTGGTTCGCCGTCGAGGCGGCCTACGAGAGCCAGCTCATCGAGCAGAACACCACGGCCCTCGCGCAGATCCGCAAGGAGAACGAGGACCGGCTGCGCGCCGCCGCCCAGGCCCTCTCCTCGTGAACGCGGAAACCCCGTGACAACCCTGATGTAGCGTCAGGTCGTCTCTATCGCTGGACACTTGGATCGATCTTCCGGAACGAGGGTGGGGCGTGGCCGAGTTCGAGGAGCCGGCGGGCGAGGACGAGGTGGCCGGGGGGCGGGGGATCCGTCGGCGGCGGCGGGTGCTGGTGGGGGTCGTGGCGGCGGCGGTGGTGCTGGCCGGGGGCGGGGTGGCCGCGTCGACGATGATCAAGTCGCCCGCGCAGGCGGCCGCGGAGAGCGCGGCCCCGCCGCCGGACGTGCTGACGGCGGCGGTGGAGAAGCGGGTGCTGACCGACTCGGTGGTGATCCGCGGGCAGGTGAGCGCCGGGCAGTCGGTGGACGTGGCGCCGGCCGGGGGCGGCGGGGCGGCCGGGGCCCGGCCGGTGGTGACCAAGCTGCCGGTGAAGGTCGGGGACCAGGTGCAGGCCGGGCAGTCGGTGCTGGAGGTGGCGGGGCGGCCGGTGTTCGCGCTGCACGGTGACCTGCCGGTGTACCGGGACCTCAAGCCGGGCGCCACCGGGCAGGACGTCAAGCAGCTCCGGGAGGCCCTGCGGGAGCTGGGGTTCGGCTCGGACGGGGACGCCGAGGGGACGTACGGGGAGGCCACCAAGGCGGCGGTGAAGGCGTTCTACGCGGCGCGCGGCTACGACCCGCTACCGGCCGTGCCGGACGGGGAGGCGCAGTCGGCCGCCGCCCAGGACGCGGTGACCGGGGGCGAGCGGGCGCTGGCGGACGCCAAGGACGCGCTGAAGGCGGCGCGGAAGCGGTACGACGAGGCGGTGGCCGCCGCCCGGCAGCAGGAGCAGCAGGCCCAGTCGCAGGCCCAGTCGCAGACGCCCCAGCCGAGCGGTGAACCGCAGCCGCCCGCGGTCGGTGGCCCCGCCGCCCCCACCGCCACCGGCCGGCCGGCCGCGCCCGGCGGGGCGGGCAGCGGCTCCGCGCCCGTCGGCGAGAGCCCGGTGGACGCCGCCCGGACCGCCGTCGACGCCGCCCAGAAGCAGGTGAACCGGTCCACCGAGGACCTCGCCAAGCTGCGGAAGAAGGTGACGGACGCGAAGGCCGCCACCGGCCCGCTGGTCCCGGCGGCCGAGCTGCTGTTCCTCTCCGGCTTCCCGGCCCGGGTCGACGCGGTGACCGGCCGGGTCGGCGGCGAGGTCACGGGCAAGGTGCTGACCGTCTCGGCCGGCGCGCTGGTGGTGAAGGGCAGTCTGACCGTCTCGGACAAGGGCCTGGTCCACCCCGGCCAGGCGGTGGAGGTGCTCTCCGAGGTGACCGGCGTCAAGGCCGCCGCCAAGGTCGCCGCGGTGGCCGACACCCCCGGGGACGGCCAGTCGGCCGGCGCCGGCCAGGGCGGCGCGCCGGGCGGCGGCCAGAACCAGCCGGTCGCGCCGGTCGGCGGCGGCGCCAACGGCTACCAGCTGGTGGTCCAGCCGGACGCGCCGCTGGACCCGCGGCTGGCCGGCCAGGACGTCCGGCTGACCGTGCAGGCGGCCTCCTCGGCGGGCCCGGTGCTGGTCGTGCCGCTGTCGGCGGTCTCCGCGACGGCGGACGGGAAGACGGTGGTGACGGTGTACGAGAACGGGCAGCGCCGCCGGGTGGAGGTCACCCCGGGGACGGTGGGCGGCGGCAGCGCCGAGGTCCGGCCGCTGGCCGAGGGCACGCTGACCCCCGGTGACCAGGTGATCGTCGGGATCAAGGACGCCACCCGGGCGGGCGCCAAGTGAGCCGTCCCGAGCAGCTGAGCATCCCCGAGCAGCTGAGCCCGCCCGAACAGGTGGGCCGGCCCGAGCAGACGGCCGTCCCCGTCATCGAGTTCCGCCAGGTCGGGCTGACCTACCCGGGCCCGCCGCCGGTGGCCGCGTTCAAGCCCTGCGACCTGGCCGTCGGGACCGGCGAGTACGTCACGGTGATCGGCCCGTCCGGCTCGGGCAAGTCGACCTTCCTCAACATCGCCGGGCTGCTGGACTCCCCCACCAGCGGCCGGTACCTGCTGGACGGCATCGACACCGGCGCGCTCCCGGACGCCGACCGCACCGCGCTGCGCGGACGCCGGATCGGCTTCGTCTTCCAGTCCTTCCACCTGCTGCCGCACCGCTCGGCGGCCGAGAACGTCGCCCTCGCGATGCTCTACACCGCGACCCGGGGACGGCGCGGCGCGGCCGAGCGGCGCGAGCTGGCCCGGGCGGCGCTGGTCCGGGTGGGCCTCGGGCACCGGCTGGACGCGCTGCCGACCCGGCTGTCCGGCGGCGAGCGCCAGCGGGTGGCGATCGCCCGGGCGCTGGTCGGCCGGCCGTCGCTGCTGCTGTGCGACGAGCCGACCGGGAACCTGGACACCGCCACCGCCGAGTCGATCCTGGCGCTGCTGGACGAGTTGCACGCGCAGGGCCTGACCGTGCTGCTGATCACCCACGACCCGCAGGTGGCGGCTCGCGGCCGGCGGACGGTGGCGATCCGGGACGGCGTACTGCGGGAGGTGGCCGCGGCATGAGGCCGAGCGACCCGAAGGCCGGCGATAAGAAGGTGAGCGACCCGAGGCCGTTCCGCCGCCGGACCCGCCCGGTGGAGCGGTCCCGGCTGCCGCTGCGCGACCTCTTCGCCGAGGCGCTGGCCGGGGTGCTGCAGCGGCCCGCCCGGTCGGCGCTGACCGGCCTGGGCACGGTGCTCGGGGTGGGCACCTTCGTGGCGATCCTCGGGCTGACCGCGACCACCTCCTCGCAGATCGACTCCCGGTTCAGCGTGCTGAGCGCGACCGAGGTGAGCGTCGAGGACGTCGGCGGCAGCCGTCCGGAGCTGGTGCGGCTGGCCTTCCCGGCCGACGCCGACGCCCGGATCCAGCGGCTGCACGGGGTCGAGGCGGCCGGGGTGTACTGGCCGGTCGGCCAGGCCTCGGGGTCGGTCCGGGCGGCGCCGGTGGGCCGGCAGGGCGGCGGCGAGCAGGTGTCGGTGGTGGCCGCCTCGGCCGGGGTGCTCGCGGCGGCCGAACCGCACCTGGTGCAGGGCCGGACCTTCGACGCCTGGCACGACTCGACCGGCCGGCAGGTGGCGGTGATCGGCGCGGCGCTGGCCGCCCGGCTGGGCATCAGCACGCTGGACACCCAGCCGGCGGTCTTCCTGGCCGGCCGGCCGTTCACGGTGATCGGGATCGTGGACGACGTGAAGCGCAAGTCGGACCTGCTGCTATCGGTGACGGTGCCGCGCGGGGCGGCCGCCCGGCTCTGGGGCGAGCCGGAGCGCGACCGGGCCAAGATGATCATCTCGACCCGGATCGGCGCCGCCCGGCAGGTCGCCGAGGAGGCGCCGCTCGCCCTGGACCCGGCCCACCCGGAGTACTTCAAGCCGGTCCCGCCGCCGGACCCGCGCACCCTGCGCACCAACGTCACCTCGGACCTGAACCAGCTGTTCCTGCTGCTGGCCGGCATCTGCCTGGTGATCGGCGCGGTCGGGATCGCCAACACCACGCTGGTCGCGGTGCTGGAGCGGACGGGTGAGATCGGCCTGCGCCGGGCGCTGGGCGCGCGGGGGCGGCACATCACCGGCCAGTTCCTCGCCGAGTCGGCCTCGCTGGGCCTGGTCGGCGGTCTGGTGGGCACCTCGCTGGGGGTGCTCACGGTGCTCGGGGTGGCGCTGGCCCGGGACTGGACGCCGGTGGTCGACCCGGTGACGGTGGCGGCCGCGCCGGCGATCGGCCTGCTCACCGGCCTGCTGGCGGGCGTCTACCCGGCCTGGCGGGCGGCCCGGATCCAGCCGGCGGAGGCGCTGCGCCGCTGACCGGAGGGCCGGCACGGGACGTTCCCGAACCACACGCGCGGCATCAACGCGACGTTACCGACAAATCGGATATTCCTCACGTAGTGTCAACCCATGCCTACGCCACACGGATCGCGCGGCGGCATGGCCTTCAGCGCCGACGAAGTCCGCGTGCTGCGCCGCGCCCTCGCCCAAGCCCTGCACCCCGCCGCCCCCGGCCACCCCCGGTCCGCGTACACCACCCCGTACGCCACCACCCCGTACACCGCCGTCCCGCAGCCCGAGCCGTACGGCGACCCGTACGCCGCGCTGTGGGCCGAGGACGTCCAGGACGCGCTGCGCCTGACCGAGGCGATCGACGAGGCCGTCCAGGAGGGCGGCCGGCTGCGCGCCTTCCTGCTCGCCGACCTCGACCGCTACCGGGCCGCCCTGCCCGGCAGCGCCGGCGGCTACCTGGAACGCCTGGAGGAGGCGGTGACCGACGGCTACCTCCCCGGACCGGAGGACCTCACCGCGCTGCGCGGGCTGACCCGCCAGCCCTGCGGCCAGGGCGAACGGTCCCGCCGCTCGCGGTTGGCCGGGCGCTGCCACGCGCTGGCCGAGGCCGCCGTCCGCGAACGGCTCGCCCTCACCACCGGCCAGCGCCACCTCGTCGCCGTACCGAGCCCCGCCGCACCCCCGAGCAGTCCCCTCACCCCTGTTGGAGGACGGATCCCGATGAGCAGCACCGAGCCCCCCGTCGAGCAGCCCGCCGCCGCCCGCAAGGGCCCCCAGCGGAGCCCCCAGGACCAGCAGGAGCAGCAGCAGGACCGGCCGTCGGCCCGCCCGTACCGGATGCCCACGCCCGCCGAGCTGTTCGGCCGCCGCCTCAAGCCGCCGGCCCACAAGCTCCCGGCCCACCCGGTCGCGCCGCCCGTGCCCGAGGACCTGGAGCTGGCCACCGGCACCGGCTGAGCCCGCCCCGCCACCGCCTCCCGGGGAGGCCGCGTCCGGCACACCGCCGGACCCGGCCTCCCCGGCGCATGTGTCGACAATCGCCCCGCCCGGCCGGGCCGTTCGTGTCACAACTCGATAACCATCGCGGTGCGGGCCGCCGGATCGCTCCCGTCCTGTACGAATTGATGACCGATCACCCGGGTTGACGGCGGCCCGGCCGTCCATAGGGTCGCGGGGACACTCCACGATCAAGAGGATCCCCGTGAACTCGACCCGCACGCGCCGGGCGCTCGGCGCGGCGGCGGCGACCGCGGTCGCCGCCCTGTCCGTCGGCACGCTGGCCGTCCCGGCCCACGCCGCGGACCACGCGCTCAAGCTCAACGTCAGCTCCACGATCCAGATCCCCACCGAGCCCGCCGCCCAGCCGCAGTTCGGCGACAACGTCTCCATGCGGATCGGCCGCACCGGCAGCGGGGACGTCACGAACGCCGTGCTGACCCTGGACACCAGCGGCCTCGACGGGGTCGCGTCACTCTCGGTCCAGGGCAACGCGTGCAGCACCGCCGCGAAGGTGATCAGCTGCAAGATCTACCTGATCTCCTACGAGGACATCAACATCACCGACTACCTGTGGCTGAGCGCACTGCCCGGGGTGAAG
Source organism: Kitasatospora sp. NPDC093806 (assembly GCF_040683335.1). Lineage (NCBI taxonomy): Bacteria > Bacillati > Actinomycetota > Actinomycetes > Kitasatosporales > Streptomycetaceae > Kitasatospora > Kitasatospora sp. NPDC093806. The sequence continues at coordinate 11,141 of NZ_JBFBDO010000117.1, read as the reverse complement.
GCCGGCTCCAGTGGCGCCGTTCACGCCACCCTCAGCGCGCCCGGCGCCGAGTCGGCGGCCACCGACTTCAGGGTCGAGGTCGGCGGCGCGGCGTTCCGAACGGCGGAGATCGCACCGCTGGAGAAGGTCAAGACCGGCAGCACTTTCTCTCCCGGCCTGCGGTTCGCCAATCGCGGCGACGTCTCCGCCTCCCGGACGGTCATCGAGGTCATGCTGGTGCCCGGCCTGAGCGTCGACCACTGGCCGTCCAACTGCGAGTACGCGACCTCCCCCGGCCAGGTCGGAAAGAAAGGCTTCGGCGCGCCCATCCCGACCACCCACGGCATCTGCACCATCGAGGGCGAGATCCTGCCCAACGAGCCGGTCCGCCTGAACGGCCTCGACCTCACCGTCACCTCGGAGGCGCTGTACACCTTCGCGGACTTCACCGTCTACTCCGGTCCGGACATGGCCGGCACCCAGGGGCCGGCCTTGCGCAAGCAGTTGGCGTTCCAACGCGGTACCGGCGCGCCCGCCACCCTGACGAGGGACTCTGCCGTGGGCATCCCGTCCGGCTTCCCGGACCGCAACGCCCACTTCGTCGAGCAGGAGGTGTACGCCGACAACGGCGCCGACTTCGAGCTGACCGGGGTCTGGGCCCCGGACCCCTCCGGCCGCAAGGGCGCCCTGACCGTCACCGCCACCAACCGCGGCCCGGCCTCGATCATGGACCGAAGCCTCGGTGAGGGCACCCCCCACATCCGCGTCCAGCTCCCCGAGGGTGCCTCCATCGCCGAGCTCCCGAAGGGCTGCCAGGCGGACGACTACGTGCTCGGGCAGAAGCAGGACCGCTCGCTCAACAAGTTCGACTGCGAGGTCTTCGACTGGTTCATGCCCAACGGCGCGACCGCCTCGCGCACCCTGGGCGTCCAGCTGGACGAGGGCACCACCCCGCTGAGCGCCACCGTCTCCTTCCAGGACGAGCAGAGCGACCTGGAGGAGGGGTACCCGGCCGCTCTCATGACCTGGGACCCGAACCAGGACAACAACCGGGTCAAGGTCGCCCTGCGGTCGGCCCCGGCACCCGCGCCGACCACCCCCGCGCCCGCCGCCACCCCGCCGGCCGCCGCCGTGGTGCCGGCCGCCGTCCCGGTCCCGGTCGCCGCCCCGGTCGCCGCGACGCCCGGCCCGACGGCGCCCGCCCGCGCCGCCCGGTCCTCCTCCTCGACGGTGACGGCCGACCTCGCGGACGGCGGCGAGCTGCCGGACACCGGCAGCGAGCAGGCCGTCCCGCTGGCCTGGGCCTCCGGCACCGCGCTGGCGCTCGGCACCGCCGCGGTGCTCACCTCCCGCCGGCTGGGCCGCCGCCGGGCGTGACGGCCGCCGCGGGCGGACGGCGGCCACCGTCCGCCCGCGGGGGCCTGCCGGTGCCGGGAGCGCCCGTTCGGCTGGCTACCCTGGTGGGGTGAGCGATCAGAGCCCCTCCCCCGCGACCGACGACCTTCCCGAGCAGATGCGCGTCCGGCGCGAGAAGCTGGACCGGCTCCGGGCCGCCGGCATCGACCCGTACCCGGTCGGCTTCCCCCGGACCAGCAGCATCGCCGACCTCCGGGCCAAGCACCCGGACCTCGCTCCGGACACCGCGACCGGCGAGCGGGTCGGCATCACCGGCCGGGTGATCCTCTCCCGCACCGGCGGCAAGCTCTGCTTCGCCACCCTGCGCGACGGCTCCGGCGACCTCCAGGTGATGTTCTCCCTCGACAAGCTGGGCGAGGAGCGGCTGGCGGCCTGGAAGGCCGACATCGACCTCGGCGACCAGGTCGGCGTCGAGGGCGAGGTGATCACCTCCCGGCGCGGCGAGCTGTCGGTGATGGTGGACCGCTGGGAGCTCACCGCCAAGTGCCTGCGCCCGCTGCCGGACAAGCACAAGGGCCTGACCGACCCGGAGGCCCGGGTCCGCCAGCGGTACGTCGACCTGATCGTCAACCCCGAGGCCCGCGAGATCCTGCACCTGCGCTCCAAGGTGGTCCGCTCGATCCGCCGCACCTACGAGGAGCGCGGCTACATCGAGGTCGAGACCCCGATGCTGCAGCCGGTGCACGGCGGCGCCAACGCGCGGCCGTTCAAGACCCACATCAACGCGTACGACATCGACCTCTACATGCGGATCGCCCCCGAGCTGTACCTCAAGCGGCTGGTGGTCGGCGGCGCGGAGAAGGTCTTCGAGATCAACCGCAACTTCCGCAACGAGGGCGCGGACTCCACCCACAACCCCGAGTTCACCTCGCTGGAGTCGTACGAGGCCTACGGCGACTACGACACCCAGGCCGAGCTGATCCGGGCCACCATCATCAACGCCGCCCGGGACGCCCTGGGCACCACGGTGATCAAGGGCCTGGACCCGCACGGCGTGGAGCACGAGATCGACCTGGCCGAGCCGTGGGAGGAGGTCAGCGTCTACCCCGGCATCTCCGCCCGCCTCGGCGCCGAGGTCACCCCGGCGACGAGCGTCGAGGAGCTGCGCGGGCTGGCCGCCGCGCACGGCATCCCGTTCGAGAAGGAGTGGGGCCACGGCCAGATCGTGCTGGAGATGGTCGAGCGCCTGCTGGAGGAGAACGCCGTCCGGCCGACCTTCATCAAGGACTACCCGACCGAGGTCTCCCCGCTGACCCGCCAGCACCGCTCGGTGCCGGGCGTGGCCGAGAAGTGGGACCTGGTGATCTTCGGCACCGAGATCGGCACCGCCTACTCCGAGCTGATCGACCCGGTCGAGCAGCGCGCCCGGCTGACCGCGCAGTCCCTGCTGGCGGCCGGCGGCGACGTCGAGGCGATGCAGGTCGACGAGGACTTCCTGCGGGCCCTGGAGTACGCGATGCCGCCCACCGGCGGCCTCGGGCTCGGGGTGGACCGCCTGATCATGCTGCTCACCGGCAAGAACATCCGGGAGACCGTGCTCTTCCCGCTGGTCAAGCCGGAGCCCAAGGCGTCCGCCGTCGCGGCGGAGAAGACCGAGGAGGAGTGACCTGATGGACTACGTCAGCGCGATCGTCCCGCCGCTGGTCATGGCGATCGGCTTCGGATTCCTGGTGCGGGCCATCATCCGCAGCCAGGGCGGGGCCCAGAAGGCCAAGGAGGACCTGACCGACTGACCGTCGGCCGCTCCCCCCGCCGTACCGCACACCGCGCGCCGCCATTCCCGATTCCGGGGGTGGCGGCGCGCCGGTTTGGCAGCACTTCACAAGATTTGCCCCATTCACTCCCTATCCTGGCCGCACTATGGTCCGGCAACTCGGCGAACTTGAGAACGCCATCATGACCCGGGTGTGGCAGTGGAACCGACCGGTCACGGTTCGCGAGGTTCTCCTGGATCTGCGGTCGGAACGCGAAATCGCGTACACCACGGTGATGACCGTCCTGGACAAGCTGCACAGAAAGGGCTGGCTCCGCCGGGAGCGGGTCGGACGGGCCTATCGATATGAACCGGTCTCGTCCCGCGAGGCGTACACGGCGGCCCTGATGAACGACGCGTGGGCCACCGGCGACAATCCCGCCGCGGCCCTGGTGCACTTCTTCGGCCTGATGTCACCGGAGCAACGCGAGGCACTGCGGGACGCCTTGCGGGTGGCCGCTCTGTTCCCGTCCGATCCGCCCGATCAGGCCGCCGCGGATTCCCCGGAGAGCGGCCGGGAGAGCGGGCGGGATACCGGGGAGACCGGACCGGGCCCGGCACGATAACGTCCCGCCATGGAGGTCACCATCCGCCGGGCGCGGACCACCGACGTGCGGGCCGTGCGCAGGCTCATCGACGCCTACTCGCGGGACGGCATTCTGCTCGACAAGCCCACCGTCACGCTGTTCGAATCGGTGCAGGAGTTCTGGGTCGCGGAACGCGACGACGACGGGACGGTGGTGGCCTGCGGCGCCCTGCACGTGATGTGGGAGGACCTGGCCGAGGTGCGCACGCTCGCGGTCGATCCGTCCTGCCGGGGCCACGGGGTCGGCCACGCGCTGCTGGAGAAGCTGCTGCAGACCGCCCGCTGGCTCGGCGTCCGTCGGATTTTCTGCTTGACGTTCGAGGTTCCCTTCTTCGCGAAACACGGTTTCGTCGAGATCGGGGAGCTCCAGGAAACCGATGATGGTACGACAGACCCGGCGGCGATCGCTACGGATGTCTATGAAGAACTTCTCCGCTCGTACGATGAAGGTGTCGCCGAGTTCCTCGACCTGGAGCGGGTGAAGCCCAACACACTGGGCAACTCGCGCATGCTGCTGCACCTGTGAGCCGCTCCCGGACGGTCAGGGGTTTGTGTTTTCCGGGAAAAGGCGCTTTCCTTTCCTTAGGCAATGGGTCGTTTAGCGGAAAGGGAAGCCCGTGGCACAGAGGGTGCAGGTCATTCTTGAAGACGATCTCGACGGCGGGTCGGCGGACGAGACGGTGACGTTCGCGCTCGACGGCGTTGCCTACGAGATCGACCTGAAGAGCGCCAACGCGGACAAGCTCCGCGGCCTGCTGGCGCCGTACGTCGAGAAGGGCCGCAAGCAGAGCGGCCGGCTGGCCGGCGCCCGCCGTCCGGGCCGCAACGCCGCCCCGCGTCCGTCCGGCAGCGTCCCGGACACCGCCAAGATCCGCGCGTGGGCCAAGGAGCAGGGCCTCGAGGTCAACGACCGCGGCCGGGTGCCCAGCAACGTGCGCGAGGCCTACGAGAAGGCCAACGCGTCCTGACCCCGTCCACGGCACACGCGCGGGGCGCGGAGGGGAATCCTCCGCGCCCCGCGGCGCGCACCGGCCCGAGCGGTTCGGGCTCGGAGGGGGCTTCGGGGCGCGGGACGGTCACGGTCTGTGCAACGCTGGAGTGACCGGGCGGTCACGCGGACGCCACCGGAACGGCCTACCCGCCGTCCGGGCCGCGACTGAACCACCGTCAGCGGCGGCCGACTTCTCGCCGAGCGAACACCGCCACCGCGGAAACTGCGCGAGAACCGTCCCGATACCGGGTATGAATGCAGGTGGACGGGGTCCACGACTCCGTCCGGGGCAGTACGCGTGACCAGTCGGGCACCCGGCGACCACGTCGCGGCGGACGTTGTTCGCCGATGGCGTAGCGGGATCCGGTGCATCCGGCCCGCCAGCGGGAACACCGTCTCCCAACATCGGGTTGGGATTGGTGTCGGCTGGTCGTGCAGCATCTCGCTCCCTGGCAGGGAGCGAATCCGTGGGCCGCGCCGCTGAGCGGGACTAGCATGCGGAAGGACAGGGCGGGGACGGACCCCGAACTGCCCGACCGCTCTGAGGAGCGATAAACGATGTTCGAGAGGTTCACCGACCGCGCGCGGCGGGTTGTCGTCCTGGCTCAGGAAGAAGCCCGGATGCTCAACCACAACTACATCGGCACCGAGCACATCCTCCTGGGTCTGATCCACGAGGGTGAGGGTGTCGCCGCTAAGGCCCTGGAGAGCCTCGGGATTTCTCTTGAGGCCGTTCGCCAGCAGGTCGAGGAGATCATCGGCCAGGGCCAGCAGGCCCCGTCCGGTCACATCCCCTTCACCCCCCGGGCGAAGAAGGTCCTGGAGCTGTCGCTGCGGGAGGCCCTGCAGCTCGGCCACAACTACATCGGCACCGAGCACATCCTGCTCGGTCTGATCCGCGAGGGCGAGGGCGTCGCCGCCCAGGTCCTGGTGAAGCTGGGCGCCGACCTGAACCGGGTCCGCCAGCAGGTCATCCAGCTGCTCTCCGGCTACCAGACCCCCGGCGGCAAGGAGTCGGCCACGGCCGGCGGCCCCGCCGAGGGCACCCCGTCGACCTCGCTGGTCCTGGACCAGTTCGGCCGCAACCTGACCCAGGCCGCCCGCGAGGCCAAGCTCGACCCGGTGATCGGGCGCGAGAAGGAGATCGAGCGGGTCATGCAGGTGCTGTCCCGCCGCACCAAGAACAACCCGGTGCTGATCGGTGAGCCCGGCGTCGGCAAGACCGCCGTCGTGGAGGGCCTGGCCCAGGCGATCGTCAAGGGCGAGGTCCCGGAGACGCTCAAGGACAAGCAGCTCTACACGCTGGACCTCGGCGCCCTGGTCGCCGGCTCCCGCTACCGCGGTGACTTCGAGGAGCGCCTGAAGAAGGTCCTCAAGGAGATCCGCACCCGCGGCGACATCATCCTGTTCATCGACGAGCTGCACACCCTGGTCGGCGCGGGCGCCGCCGAGGGCGCGATCGACGCCGCCTCCATCCTCAAGCCGATGCTGGCCCGCGGCGAGCTGCAGACCATCGGTGCCACCACGCTCGACGAGTACCGCAAGCACCTGGAGAAGGACGCCGCGCTGGAGCGCCGCTTCCAGCCGATCCAGGTCGCCGAGCCGTCGCTGCCGCACACCATCGAGATCCTCAAGGGTCTGCGCGACCGCTACGAGGCCCACCACCGGGTCTCCATCACGGACGCCGCGCTGGTCGCCGCCGCCACCCTGGCCGACCGGTACATCTCGGACCGCTTCCTGCCGGACAAGGCGATCGACCTGATCGACGAGGCCGGTTCCCGGATGCGCATCCGCCGGATGACCGCGCCGCCGGACCTGCGCGAGTTCGACGAGAAGATCGCCGACGTGCGCCGCGAGAAGGAGAGCGCGATCGACGCGCAGGACTTCGAGAAGGCCGCGTCCCTGCGCGACGACGAGAAGCAGCTCCTGCAGGCCAAGGCCAAGCGCGAGAAGGAGTGGAAGGCCGGCGACATGGACGTCGTCGCGGAGGTCGACGAGGAGCTCATCGCCGAGGTCCTGGCCACCGCCACCGGCATCCCGGTCTTCAAGCTGACCGAGGAGGAGACCTCGCGTCTGCTCCGCATGGAGGACGAGCTGCACAAGCGCGTCATCGGTCAGAAGGACGCCATCAAGGCGCTCTCCCAGGCCATCCGGCGCACCCGGGCGGGCCTCAAGGACCCGAAGCGCCCCGGTGGCTCGTTCATCTTCGCCGGCCCGTCCGGCGTCGGTAAGACCGAGCTGTCCAAGACGCTCGCCGAGTTCCTCTTCGGCGACGAGGACGCGCTGATCGCGCTGGACATGTCGGAGTTCTCGGAGAAGCACACCGTCTCCCGGCTCTTCGGCTCGCCCCCCGGCTACGTCGGCTACGAGGAGGGCGGCCAGCTCACCGAGAAGGTGCGCCGCAAGCCGTTCTCGGTCGTCCTCTTCGACGAGGTCGAGAAGGCCCACCCGGACATCTTCAACTCGCTGCTGCAGATCCTGGAGGACGGTCGACTGACCGACTCCCAGGGCCGCGTGGTCGACTTCAAGAACACCGTCATCATCATGACGACCAACCTCGGCACCCGGGACATCTCCAAGGGCTTCAACCTGGGCTTCGCGGCCCAGGGCGACACCCAGACCGGGTACGAGCGGATGAAGGCGAAGGTCGGCGAGGAGCTCAAGCAGCACTTCCGCCCCGAGTTCCTGAACCGCGTCGACGACATCGTCGTCTTCCACCAGCTCTCGGAGGAAGACATCATCCAGATCGTCGACCTCATGATCGCCAAGGTGGACGAGCGGCTCAAGGACAAGGACATGGGCCTGGAGCTCAGCGTCGAGGCCAAGAAGCTGCTGGCCAAGCGCGGCTACGACCCGATCCTGGGCGCCCGTCCGCTGCGTCGCACCATCCAGCGCGAGATCGAGGACCACCTCTCCGAGAAGATCCTCTTCGGCGAGCTGCGGGCCGGCCACATCGTGGTCGTCGGGGTCGACGGCGAGGGCAAGGACGCGAAGTTCACCTTCCGCGGCGAGGAGAAGTCCGCGGTCGCGGACACTCCGGCCGCTGTCGCCTCGTCCGGTCCCGACCTGACGAAGTAGCAACATTTAACAGATAACAGCACACGTTCAGGGCCCCCGGCGTTCGCGCCGGGGGCCCTGGGCGTTTTCCGGGGTGCCGCCGAAGGTGTGACGCGGCCCACGAAGGAGCAGGTGGGGGGCCTGTTCGGGGGCCGGTGCGGGTGCGACCCATCGGAACGTCGTCTTTAATGACAATGTTGTTGACAGCACGTCAGCTGATAGGAAGTCGCGGAGGATAGCGCTGTGGCCATGTCACGGTCAAGGTCTATCTTTTCCGTCCACGCTTGGATCAAATGACCTCCACCTGTCTTTCATTGGTTTACCGGAAGGCCAAGAGCCGGACCGGTTTGGGGAGGACGTCACAACGTTGAAGATGACCAGGAAAGCCGCAGCGGTCGTTTCGACCGCCGCGGTCATAGCCGCGCTGGGCGCGGGGCTGCTCCCGAGCACGGCCGTCGCCGCCGGCTCCGCCCCCGTGCCGCAGGATCCGGCCGACGCCGTTCAGGTCAGCACTGACCACAACATTCCCGGCCCGCTGACCGAGAAGGTCGAGGCCGAGTCGAAGGCCGCCACCGAGCAGCTGCTCGCGGGCACCGCCCAGATCGAGCAGCACGGCGGCGGTTCCAGCATCAAGCTGGGCAAGGACAAGTACGTCGAGCTCGCCCGCGAGCGCACGGACAAGATCTTCACCATCCTGGTGGAGTTCGGTGACGAGGTGGACAACACCACCAAGACGCCGGACGGCAAGATCAAGTACGGGGGTACCCCCGGTCCGCAGCGCAACCAGATCGAGAAGCCCGACGCGGCGAACAACAACTCGACCCTCTGGCAGGCTGACTACAACCAGCAGCACTACCAGGACCTGTACTTCAGCAAGACCCAGGACTCGCTGAAGACGTACTACGAGAAGCAGTCCTCGGGCCGCTACTCGGTCGACGGCCAGGTCACCGACTGGGTGAAGGTCAAGTACAACGAGGCGCGCTACGGCTCGGACTTCTGCGGCCAGCACGTCTGCAACAACGCGCAGGACCTGATCCGCGACGGCATCAACGCCTGGGTCGCCGACCAGAAGGCCAAGGGCCAGACGGACGCTCAGATCAAGGCCACCATCGCGCAGTACGACCAGTGGGACCGGTACGACTACGACCACGACGGCAACTTCAACGAGCCCGACGGTTACATCGACCACTTCCAGATCGTGCACGCCGGTGAGGACCAGTCGGCGGGCGGCGGCAAGCAGGGCACCGACGCGCTCTGGGCCCACCGCTCGTACGCCTACAGCACCCTGGCCGGCACCGCCGGTCCGACCGGCAACAAGCTCGGCGGCACCGCCGTCGGCGACACCGGCATCTGGATCGGCGACTACACCATGCAGCCCGAGAACGGCGGCCTCGGTGTCTTCGCCCACGAGTACGGTCACGACCTCGGTCTGCCGGACCTGTACGACACCTCGGGCAGCGGGATCGACAACTCGGTCGGCTTCTGGTCGCTGATGTCGTCCGGCTCGTGGCTCGGCGAGGGCAAGAACTCGATCGGCGACATGCCGAACGACCTCGACGCCTGGAGCAAGCTCAAGCTCGGCTGGCTGAAGTACGACAAGGCCAAGGCCGGCACCGAGTCGACCCACCACATCGGCCCGGTCGAGTACAACACCAAGCTGCCGCAGGCGCTGGTCGTCGACCTGCCGAAGAAGACCGTCACCACCACCATCAACAAGCCCTTCGCGGGTGCGAACGAGTGGTGGAGCGGCAGCGCGGACGACCTGAACGTCTCGCTGACCCGTGAGGTCGACCTGACCGGCAAGACCTCGGCGGCGCTGTCCGCCAAGGCCTGGTACGACATCGAGCAGGACTTCGACTACGGCTACGCCGAGGTCTCCACCGACGGTGGCGCCAACTGGAAGGCCCTGGACGGCACCTTCAACGGGGTCGCGATCCCGAAGAACGCCTCCGACAACGCCGCCCTGACCGGCAGCTCGGCCGACAAGTGGGGCGACCTCGCCTACTCGCTGGACGCCTACGCCGGCAAGAAGGTCCAGGTCCGCTTCCGCTACACCACCGACGGCGGCCTGCACCTCAAGGGCCTGGCCCTCGACGAGATCGCCATCACCGCCAACGGTGCGGCCATCTTCACCGACGGTGCCGAGAACGGTGACAACGGCTGGACCCCGAAGGGCTTCACCCGCAGCACCGGCAGCTTCTCGAACGACTACGCGCAGTACTACATCGCCGAGAACCGCCAGTACGTCTCGTACGACCGGACCCTCAAGTCCGGCCCGTACAACTTCGGCTTCGCCAACACCAAGCCGGGCTGGGTGGAGCACTACCCGTACCAGCCGGGTCTGCTGATCTGGCTGTGGGACACCTCGCAGACCGACAACAACGTCACCAACCACCCGGGTTCGGGCCTGATCCTCCCGATCGACTCGCACCCGACCCCGATCAAGTGGTCCGACGGCACCCTGATGCGCCCGCGCATCAACGGCTACGACTCGACCTTCGGCTCGCGCCGCGTGGAGGGCCTGACCCTGCACAAGGCCGGCGTCGAGACGGTCGTCCCGAAGGCCAAGGGCGTCGACGAGTTCTCCGACCTGAAGTCGTACTGGTCGAAGGACAACCCGTACAGCAGCGTCATCGTCCCGAAGACGGGCACCAGCATCGAGGTCGAGAACGAGTCCTCGAACTACCTGGAGACCTGGATCCGCGTCCGTCCGGTCGACAACTGATCGATCCGGCAGTGACGCCCGGTCCGTGACCAGGCACCGCTGAACCGATCCGGCCCGCTCCCGCACTCGCGGGGGCGGGCCGGATTCTTTGCGTTCCGGGCGCTTTCCGGGCCTCCTCTCGGGGCGCTTTCGGGGCGCTTTCGGGGCGCTTTCGGGTGGTTCGGGAATGTTTCGACCCGGTTCAAACCCGGCGGGCGGGTGGCGCTGCTCACAGGCCGCGGGGGCGGTACGAGCGGCGGTAGTAGGACGGCCGGGCGGGCGGCCGCGACGCCGAGCCCATGAGCGGACGATCCGATCGCATGATCGTTACTCCGTCGGTTTGAATCTCCGGCGCGATGCTGACTACACGCCGTAGTACGTCACACCGTTTGGGACTCCGCTCGGTGACGGTTACACCTGAGTGGTCCCCCACTCAGCACGCCCGAACGGGCTCAGCGTGGTGCCCCCGTACGTTCGTGAGGTCGAGTTCCGATGTCCCCCGTCCCGCCTCTGGGGCCGGCCCTGTGCCGGCTCGCCGACGCCTTCCTGCGGCAGACCGACCGGAACCGTTCCACCACCGCCGCCGCGGCCGGAGCGGTGGTCCTGACCGGCGCCCTGGTGCTCGCCGGATCGGGCAGCGCCGCCGCGCAGACCA
>NZ_JBFBDO010000116.1:0-25569 GCF_040683335.1 Kitasatospora sp. NPDC093806 | reverse complement strand
CGGTGCGTGAGGTGCGTTCGGTGCGTGAGGTGCGTTCGGTGCGGGTGACGCGGGTGGTGCGCGAGGCGGTGGAGCGGCGGGGGCCTGGGCGGCCGGAACGGCAGCGGCGGGCGCGGGGGCGGCGGCGGGGGCCGGCGTAGCGCCGACCTGGGTCGCGGCCTGGGTCACTGGGGTCACCTCGGTACCGGGCTTGTAGTCGGCGAAAAAGTCCCACCAGGCTCGGTCGACCGAGTTCGGGTCCTGGAGGTACTGCTGGTAGATCTCGTCGACGAGCCACTCGTTGGGGCCGAAGCCAGTGGAGCTTGCCGAGCTGTTGGGGTGTTCAGGGGACTGTGGCGACACGGCGGCAACCGCCCTCTTCCGCTTCCTTTTGGGATGTTTGGACAGCGGGGATTAAGGCTACGCCTCTGACCAGTGATCGCGCAGTCCCCGGGGCTCAGGCGTCGCCCAGATCACAGTCCTGACCTGCGGTTTGGCTGAAAATGTGCGTTAGAAACCCGGATGGGAGGGGAACCGACCGGGTTCGATCAGCCAACAAACCATTCCAAAACGGACAAATCGGAATGGTTGGCCCCGGCACCATCTGTATCGCTTCTGTGACATCCGCAGCGCTCAGCGCGGCGGGCCGGGCAGCCGGACCTCGATCCGGCAGCCGCGTTCCGCCTCCGCGACCTCGATCCGCCCGCCGTGCAGGTCCACCGCCCAGCGGGCGATGGCCAGGCCCAGGCCGGTGCCGCCGTCGGCACCCGATCCGGAGGCGGTGGCGGTGCCGCTGCGGCTGAACCGCTCGAAGACCCGGCTCCGGTCCGCCGGCGGGATGCCCGGTCCCTGGTCCTCGACCTCCAGCAGCAGGGCGCCGGGCCCGTCGCCGGGCCGGGCGCGGACCGTCACGGTGCCGCCGGGCGGGGAGTGCTTGCAGGCGTTGTCGACCAGGTTGGCGACCACCTGGTGGAGCCGTTCCGGGTCGGCGACGCCGGTCAGGCCGACCGGGCTGACCTCCAGCGCGAGCCGGACGTCGCCGCGGCGGGAGAAGGCCCCGCCGGCGGTGGCGCCGTCCACGGTGACCCCGCGCAGCACGCCGTCCAGGAACTCGCGCACCTCGAACGGGCGGGTGTCCAGGTCGACCACGCCGTCGTCGATCTTCGACAGGTCGAGCAGGTGGGTGACCAGCCGGCCGAGCCGTTCGGTCTGCTCCAGCGCGGCACCCAGGGTCGCCGGGTTCGGCTGGACCACACCGTCGACCACGTTCTCCAGCACGGCGCGCAGCGCCGCGATCGGCGTGCGCAGCTCGTGCGAGACGTTGGCGACCAGCTCGCGGCGGTGCCGGTCGGCGGCCCCGAGATCGGCCGCCATCTGGTTGAAGGTCGCGGCCAGCTCGCCGATCTCGTCGCGCGAGTTCACCTCGACCCGGCGGCTGTAGTCGCCGGAGGCCATCGCGCGGGCGGCGGCGGTCATGTCGCGCAGCGGGGCGGTCAGCCCGTGCGCGAGGAACTGCATGAAGAGCAGGGAGGCGATCATCGAGAAGATCATGATGATCCGGATCTGGGTCTCGGACCGGATCGCCACGACCACCATGCCGGTGGCCAGGAAGACCGAGACGATCACCAGGAGGGCGAGTTTGCCCTTGATGGAGCGGACCGGGTCGAGCGGCCGGATGTCGGCCCAGACCCGTTTCGCGGCGCGGGCTGCCAGGGTGGGCGGCCTGCCGTCGATGTCCCCGTTGCGTTGCTGTGGAAAGGTCATTGGTCCCTTTGGTTCCCGCGTGGCGGTGCACGGCGGTTCGGTACACGGGCCCCCCGGCGGCCCGGTGTTCCGAAGGTACGCCGCTACGACAGCGGGGCCTCCAACGCGTATCCGACACCGTGCACGGTGCGGATCCAGCTGGCGCCGATCTTCCGGCGCAGCGCCTTGACGTGGCTGTCGACGGTGCGGGTGCCGGACGCGTCGGTCCAGTCCCACACCTCGGCCAGCAGCTGCTCACGGGTGAGCACCGCCCGCGGCTGGGCGGCCAGGCAGGCGAGCAGGTCGAACTCGGTCGGCGTCAGGTGGACGTCGCCCGAGGCCAGCCGGACCCGGCGCTGCACGTGGTCGATCTCCAGCTCGCCGAAGCGCAGCGAGCCCAGCGCGGGCGTGCGGGCCGCCTGCTGGGCGCGCTCGACGCGGCGCAGCAGCACGTTGACCCGGGCGGCCAGTTCGCGCATGGAGAAGGGCTTGGTCATGTAGTCGTCGGCGCCGACGCCGAGGCCGACCAGCAGGTCCGTCTCGTCGTCCCGCGCGGTGAGCATCAGGACCGGAACCGGGCGCTGGGCCTGGATCCGGCGGCACACCTCCAGCCCGTCGAAGCCGGGCAGCATGATGTCGAGGACGACGAGGTCCGGCTGCCAGGTGTGGAAGCCGTCGACGGCGCCCGGGCCGTCGTGGGCCACGGCGACCTTGAAGCCCTCCGCGCCCAGCCGGGCCGCGATCGACTCGGCGATCGTGGGCTCGTCCTCCACCACCAGCACTCTGCGCTGGCTGCTCACCGTGCCGCCATTGTTCTGGTTGTCCTGCTGAATTTCTGTCACGGTCACGCCACCGCCCCCAGGGCTGCGGGCCGGCCACCTGTGGGGATGGCGAAGGCTCCGCTCGTAGTCTTGTTCCGTCGTGGACTGTGCCGGGTCCGCCGTCCCGTCGTGCGCGCGGCCTCGGAAAGCGGGTGTCGACCCGCTCACCTCTTCCGTGCACTTCGCAGCGTACGGACAGCGGGTGATTCCCGGCAGGTGGACCGGACATTTCCGGCCCGTGCTCCGGCTTTCCGGGCCGGTTGTCGGGCCCACTGGGAAGTGGGCACGGGCCGATACCTTACCCGGCGATTTTTCACTCCGTAACGGTACGTATGCAGATGAGTTGACGCCAAGTCGCCGGTCAGGGGCGCTACTCGCGCGTAATGGGAGAGATGGTCTGGACCAATTCCGAGGGTCGGCGGTCCGGAATCCTCACGGCGTTCTCCCAGCTGGCTCCCAGGGTCCGGACGTAACGTGGCCACGACAAGTCACCGGCGTGGGATTTCCGGCGCGCGCCGGTACGTTGGCAGCGGACGGGGGTCGACGGCTGCGGGCGGTGGAGCGGAGGCGGCATGACGGAGCGGCAGGTGTACGCCGGGCGCGGCGGGCCGCCGTACGGGATGCTCCGGCTCGGCCTGCGGACCGGCCTGGCCGGCTGGGTGCTGGCCCGGGTGCCCACGCCGCGCCGCAATCCCTTCGCGCTCGGCTACCTCGCCGTGGTCGGCGCCACCACCACCTTCGCCGGGCTCGCCGATCCCGAGCTGGTGCTCCGCCTCCAGGAGGCCTCCAGCTCCGACGGCCACAACCTGCTGCAGCACCCGCTGCGCGCGCTGCTGCTCAGCGGCTTCTGGGTGGCCGGCCCGGTCTGGATGCCCTACCTGTGGGCCTTCGCGTTCACCGTCGCCCCGCTGGAGCGCCGGGTCGGGGCCGCCCGGGCGGCGCTGGTCTTCGCGGCCGGGCACGCCACCGCCACCCTGCTCTCCCAGGGCGTGGTGATCGTCGCGGTGGAGACCGGGCGGCTGGAGCCGGCCGCGATGGACTACCTGGACATCGGGGTCAGCTACGGCGTGCTGGCCAGCCTCGGCGCGCTGGCCGGGCTGCTCCGCCCGCGCGGGCGGCTGCTCGCGCTCGGGCTGGCCGCGGCGCTGATCGCCGACCAGATCGCCACCGACCGGGACCTGGTCACCGCCGTCGGCCACCCGGTCGCGCTGCTGGTCGGGGTGGCGCTCTGGCGCCGGCTGCGCCGCTGGGACGGCCACCGGCCGGGCCGCGGTCGGGTCGAGGCGGCGGTCGAGGTGGCCGTCGAGCTCCCCGAGGCCGCTCCGGTGCCCGCCGTCCTGCGTTCCGGCCGTTTTTGACGGACCCCTCCACGCCCCACCCTGTTCGCTCACGGCGAACAAGGGCCGGGGAACATCCGGCGCTCCGGAAGCCTTAGTCAGGTCGACTCAAGTTCACTGACCGGGGAGAGATCATGGCATCGACGTCCACACCGCTCACCCTGCCCGTGCTGCCGCTCGACGACGAGGTCGTGCTCCCGGGCATGGTCGTCCCGCTGGACCTGAAGGACACCGAGGTCCGCGCCGCCGTCGAGGCCGCGCGCGCCGCGGCCACCGGGGCCGGCAAGCCCCAGGTCCTGCTGGTCCCGCGGGTGGACGGCTCGTACGCGGCGGTCGGCACCCTCGCCACCGTCGAACAGGTCGGCCGGCTGGCCGACGGCCCCAACTCGATCGGGCAGCCGGCCGCGCTGGTCCGCGCGGTGCGCCGGGTCCGGATCGGCGTCGGGACCACCGGGCCCGGCGCCGCGCTCTGGGTCGAGACCACGCCGTTCCGGGAGTCCTCGGTCGGCACCCCGGTGGCCGGCCGCGCCGCCGAGCTGGTCAAGGAGTACAAGAACCTCTCCACCCAGTGGCTGCGCAAGCGCGGCGCCTGGCAGGTCGTCGACCGGGTGGCCGCCATCGAGGGCGTCGGCGAGCTCGCCGACAACATCGGCTACGCGCCCTTCGCCACCGCCGAGCAGAAGCTCAAGGTGCTGCTGGAGGCCGACCAGGTCGCCCGACTGGAGTACGCGCTCAACCTGCTCCGCGACCACCTCGCCGAGGAGGAGGTCAACGACACCATCCGCAAGGACGTCGAGGAGGGCGTCGCCAAGCAGCAGAAGGAGTTCCTGCTCCGCCGTCAGCTGGAGGCCGTCCGCAAGGAGCTGGCCGAGCTGAACGGCGACCCGGCCGACGAGGAGGGCGACTACCGCGCCCGGGTCGAGGCCGCCGACCTGCCGGGGAAGGTCCGCGAGGCCGCCCTCAAGGAGGTCGACAAGCTGGAGCGGGCCAGCGACCAGTCGCCCGAGGGCTCCTGGATCCGCACCTGGCTGGACACCGTCCTGGAGCTGCCCTGGAACACCCGCACCGAGGACGCCTACGACATCGCCGGCGCCCGCGCCGTGCTGGACGCCGACCACGCCGGCCTGGCCGACGTGAAGGACCGGATCGTCGAGTACCTCGCCGTCCGCAAGCGCCGGGCCGAGCGGGGGCTCGGGCCGGTCGGCGGGCAGCAGGACGGGCGGCAGGCGGGCGGCGGTCGCCGGGCGGGCGGTGCGGTGCTGGCCCTGGTCGGCCCGCCCGGCGTCGGCAAGACCTCGCTCGGCGAGTCGGTGGCCCGCGCCATGGGCCGCGAGTTCGTCCGGGTCGCGCTCGGCGGCGTCCGCGACGAGGCGGAGATCCGCGGCCACCGGCGCACCTACGTCGGCGCGCTGCCCGGCCGGATCGTCCGCGCGATCAAGGAGGCCGGCTCGATGAACCCGGTCGTCCTGCTCGACGAGATCGACAAGGTCGGCGCCGACTACCGGGGCGACCCGTCCGCCGCCCTGCTGGAGGTGCTCGACCCGGCGCAGAACCACACCTTCCGCGACCACTACCTGGAGGTCGAGCTGGACCTCTCCGACGTGGTCTTCCTCGCCACCGCCAACGTGCTGGAGGCCATCCCCGAGCCGCTGCTCGACCGGATGGAGCTGGTCCGGCTCGACGGCTACACCGAGGACGAGAAGGTCGTCATCGCCCGCGACCACCTGCTCCCGCGCCAGCTGGAGAAGGCCGGCCTGCGGCCGGACGAAGCGGCGATCGACGAGCCGGCGCTGCGCAGGCTCGCCGGCGAGTACACCCGCGAGGCCGGCGTCCGCACCCTCGAACGCTCGATCGCCCGGGTGCTGCGCAAGATCGCCGCGCAGAGCGAGCTGGGCGAGCGGGAGCTGCCCGCCGCGATCGGCGCCGACGACCTGCGCGCCCTGATCGGCCGGCCGCACCACGTCCCCGAGGCCGCCCAGGAACCGGCCGAGCGGCGCACCGCCGTCCCCGGCGTGGCCACCGGCCTGGCGGTCACCGGGGCCGGCGGCGACGTCCTCTACATCGAGGCCTCGCTCGCCGACGCCGAGACCGGCGGCACCGGGCTCACCCTGACCGGCCAGCTGGGCGACGTCATGAAGGAGTCCGCGCACATCGCGCTCTCCTACCTGCGCTCGCGCGGCGCCGAGCTGGAGCTGCCGGTCACCTCGCTGCGCGACCGCGGCGTGCACCTGCACGTCCCGGCCGGGGCCGTCCCCAAGGACGGGCCGAGCGCCGGCATCACCATGACCACGGCGCTGGCCTCGCTGCTCTCCGGCCGCAAGGTGCGCACCGACGTGGCGATGACCGGCGAGGTGTCGCTGACCGGGCGGGTGCTGCCGATCGGCGGGGTGAAGCAGAAGCTGCTCGCCGCCGACCGGGCCGGGGTCGGCACGGTGATCATCCCCAAGCGGAACGAGGCCGACCTGGACGACGTCCCGGCCGAGGTGCTGGAGCGGCTGACCGTCCACCCGGTCTCGGACGTCCGGGAGGTGCTCAAGCTGGCCCTGGAGCCGGCCGAGCTGCTGGTCGCCGCCGCCTGACCGGAGGCGGGTACGAGGGGCTCCCCGCCCGGCCGTTTCGCCGGGCGGGGAGCCCCTCGCGCGTGCCGGGCCCCGCCCGGAGGCGGGCGGGCGGGGCCCGGTGCCAGACTGCGAGGATGCCGTCCCTCACACAGCGCCTCCTGGCCCGGGTGCCGGCCCGGCTGCGCCCGGCGCTGGTCCGGCACCGGCGGCTGGTGAAGTTCCTGCTGGTCGGCAACGGCTGCTTCGCGCTGACCCTGCTGATCAACTACGGGCTGCGGCTCACCGTGCTGGACGGTAAGCCGGTGCTGGCGCTCACCTTCGCGACGGTGGCCGGGACCGCCGTCTCCTACGTGCTCAACCGCCGGTGGTCCTTCCGGGCCACCGGGCGCCAGCGCGAGGCGCTGCTGTTCCTGCTGGTGAGCGCCGTCGCGATCGGCGTCAACGACCTGCCGCTGATCGCCTCCCGCTACCTGCTGAACCTGCGCGAGCCCTGGGTCAGCCCGTTCACCCAGGAGCTGGCGGACTTCCTCAGCGGCATGGTGCTGGGCACCTTCGTGGCGATGCTGTTCCGGTTCTGGGCCATGCAGCGCTGGGTCTTCACCCGGGTGGAGCAGCCCTGAGCGGCGGCTCGGCGGGCGGGGGCCCGAAGGCAGGCCCTAGGCTCGCAGGGTCAGCGGAAGCCGGAGCGGGGTGAGGGCGATGCACGAGACGGACGGCCTCCGGCCCGGGCCCGCCAGCCAGCAGGGCATGCGCCGGGCCAACCTGGCGCTGGTGCTCGGCGTCATCGCGCGCTCCCCGCGCTCGCGCGCCGAGGTGGCCGCCGAGACCGGACTGACCAGGGCCGCCGTCTCCTCGCTGGCCGAGGAGCTGATCGCCGCCGGACTGGTCGTCGAGGAGGGCCCGGCCGCGCCCAGCGGCAAGGTCGGCCGCCCCGGCACCGCGCTCGGCCTCAACCCGGACGGCCCCGGCGGCCTCGGCGCCGAGATCGGGGTGGAGCACCTGGGCGCCTGCGTGGTCGACCTGCGCGGCGAGGTCCGGGCCTGGCGCCGTCAGGAGATCCGCAACCGGGGCCGCCGGCCCGCCGCCGTCATGGCCGACCTGGCGGAACTGCTCCGCCGGGCCGCCGCCGAGGCCGGACTGCGCCCGGCCGGGCTGACCCTGGCGGTGCCCGGACTGGTCGGCACCGACGGCACGGTGCTCCAGCGGGCCGCCAACCTGGGCTGGCAGGAGGTGCCGGTCGGCAGCGAACTGCGGCTCGCGCTGCGCGTGGCCGGCGCGGGCGAGCTGGCCGAGCTGCCGCTGCGCACCGACAACGAGGCCAACCTCGGCGGGCTCGCCGAGCTCTGGCTGGGCGGCGGCCCGGACCACTTCCTGCACGTCTCCGCCGAGGCCGGGGTGGGCTCGGCGATCGTGGTCGGCGGCCGGCTGCTGCGCGGCGCGCGCGGCTACGCGGGCGAACTGGGCCACGTCCCGGTGCGCCCGGACGGGCCGCGCTGCGCCTGCGGGGCGCGCGGCTGCCTGGAGCAGTACGCGGGGGAGGCGGCGGTGCTGCGCGCGGCCGGCCTGGAGGGCATCCGGGGCGACTGGGTGGCGCTGCTGGCCGAGCGGGCCGGGGCCGGGGACGAGGAGGTGCGGTCCGCGCTGGCCGGGGCCGGGGCCGCGCTGGGCATCGCCGCGTCCGGGGCGGTCAACCTGCTGGACCCGGCCGAGGTGGTGCTGGGCGGCGGCTACGCCCAGCTGGCGCCCTGGCTGCTGCCGGCGATGCGGGCCGAGCTGGCCGCCCGGGTGACCGTGCGCCCCTGGTCGGACGAGCGGCTGACGGTCTCCCGGCTGGGCCGCCGCGGCCCCCTGCTGGGCGCCGCGGTCGGCGTGGTCCGGTCGGTGCTGGCCGATCCGGGCCGGTTGGAGGGGTGAGCCGGGGGCGTCCCCGGCCCACCCTCCCCGGGACTACTCCTGGACCAGTTCGCGCTTGACGTGCGAGGGCCGGCCGAGCACCGCGGCGAACGCGACGCCGACGCCGACCAGGGCCCAGACCAGCAGCACCAGCAGCGGCTGGGTCAGGCGGGAGCCGTCGAAGTAGGCGATCGAGCGGGCCGCGTCGGTACCGGCCCCGTTCGGGAACCAGGCACCGATCGCCCGCCAGAACGGCGGCATCATCGGCGGCGGGAAGACCCCGCCCGCGCTCGGGTTGCCGAGCACCACGAAGATCAGCACGGCGACGCCGATGCCGATCACGTCGAACAGGCACTGCAGCGCCATGGTGAACGCGCCGACCGAGAAGACCACCAGCGCGCCGACCGCGGACATCGCCCAGAACGAGCCGGGCAGCGCGTCCAGCACCGACTTGACGATGATCGAACCGCCGACGCCGGCCGCGAGCGAGTAGAGCGCGAGGGTGCCGAGCCGGATCAGCAGCCGGTGCAGGTTGGCCGGCTTGGCCCCGGCGCTGACGCCGAGGATCGAGGCGACCAGGTAGCCGCCGACGCACCAGCCGATCACCAGGTAGAAGGAGGAGAGCCCGTTGGCGTCGCCCTTGGCGAGCGGCACGACGTCCTCGACCTTGACGGTGCGGCCCTGGGTCTTCTCCAGGCCGGTGACGATCGCCTCGGCGGCCCGGGCGGCGGACGGCCCGCGCGCGTTGGCGACCAGCAGCACGTCCTCGGTCGCGGTGGGGTTCACCACCAGCGCGGCGTAGATCTTCTGGTCCTTGAGCTGCTGGGTGGCGGTCTCCGCGTCCGGCGCGGTGACGGCCTTCACGGCCTCGTTCGGGACCGACTCCAGGCCCTGGACCAGCTTGGGGGCGACCTGCGGCGGGGCGACCACCGCGATCGACAGCTCGTGCGGGGTCGGGTGGTGCAGCGCGCCCACGTACGAGGTGACGAAGCCGAGCTGGAGCAGCAGCACGCCGATCACCAGCAGGGCGGCGCGCGGGGTGACCGCGTTCTTCAGTTCGGCGGCGAGGCCCTTCCTCGGTGCCTGGTCGGGTGCCTGCTCGGGCGCCGCGGCCGGCCCTGCTCCCTGCCCTGGGGCGGTCATCCACATCTCCTTGCGTATCGGGGGAAACCGGATACTTAATAGCATGAACTAGTTTCGCGGAGGTTTCTCCCGCGCCGACGGAGCCTCCTCCGGCGCCGAACCGGGGCCCCGGTGTGCTGCGGGATACTGGCGCGGTGAGTGCGGAGAACGAGGGCGAGGAGCCCCTGCGGGCGGTGGAACGCGAGGTCGGGGTGCTGTTCCGGCGCGGCCGGGCCCGGGTGGCGGAGCTGTCCCGGCGGGTCCACCCGCAGCTGGAGGGCATGGCGTACAGCCTGCTGGGCTACGTCGAGCAGGCCGGGCCGGTGCGGGTGACCGACGTCGGGCTGCACTTCGCGGTCGGCAAGGCGACGATCAGCCGGCAGATCCGGGCGCTGGAGGAGCTGGGCCTGCTGGCCCGCGAGGTGGACCCGCTGGACCGCCGGTCGGCGCTGGTCTCGCTCACCGAGGACGGCCGGCGGCGGTTCCTGGTGGCGCAGGAGGCCCGGCTGGGCCGGGTCCGGGAGCTGATGGCCGACTGGCCGCAGGAGGACGTGCTCCGCTTCGCCGAGCTGCTGCACCGCTTCAACGACGTGGTGGGGGAGGCGTCCGCGCCGGGCGCCTGACGGGTGCCTGACGGGCGCCTGGCGAGTGCCTGGCGAGTGCCTGGCGAGTGTGCGCGAGGGCCCGGGCCGGGATCGGTCCGGGCTTTACTTGTTCTTGACGAATGTTGCCCAAGTCAACCATCTCGGCCTATGGTTGCTTCAGGCAACTATTCGAAGGATCTCGATGACCGTCACCGCACCTGCCTCGACCGGAGCCGCCACCGACGCCGACGCCGACCGCCCGATGACGCACCGGCAGGTGATGGAGGCGCTCTCCGGCCTGCTGCTCGGCCTCTTCGTCGCCGTGCTCTCGTCGACCGTCGTCTCCAACGCCCTGCCGCGGATCCTCACCGACCTGCACGGCGGCCAGTCCGCCTACACCTGGGTGATCACCGCCACCCTGCTCACCCTGACCGCCTCGACCCCGATCTGGGGCAAGCTCTCCGACCTCGCCAGCAAGAAGCTGCTGCTGCAGATCGCGCTGGTGATCTACATCGCCTCCTCCGCGCTGGCCGGCCTCTCCCAGAACACCGGCCAGCTGATCGCCTGCCGCGCCCTCCAGGGCATCGGCGCCGGCGGCGTCACCGCGCTCGCCCAGATCTGCCTGGCCGCGATGGTCCCGCCGCGCGAGCGCGGCCGCTACAGCGGCTACTTCGGCGCCGTCTTCGCCCTCGCCACCATCGGCGGCCCGCTGATCGGCGGCGTCATCGTCGACACCTCCTGGCTCGGCTGGCGCTGGTGCTTCTACGTCGGCATCCCGTTCGCGCTGGCCGCGATCCTGGTGCTGCAGCGCACCCTCAAGCTGCCGGTGGTCAGGCGGCCGGTGCGGATCGACTACCTCGGCGCGCTGCTGATCACCGGCGCGGTCAGCCTGCTGATGATCTGGATCACCCTGGCCGGCAAGAACTACGCCTGGCTCTCCTGGCAGACCGCGGCGATGGTCGGCGGCGGCCTGCTGCTCGGCGCGCTCGCCGTCGTGGTCGAGCACCGCGCCGCCGAGCCGATCATCCCGCCGCACCTGTTCCGGCACCGCACCGTCACGCTGGCCGCCGTGGCCAGCGTCCTGGTCGGCATCGGGATGTACGGCGCGACCACCTTCCTCAGCCAGTACTTCCAGCTGGCCCGGGAGAAGTCCCCGACCGTGGCCGGCCTGATGACCCTGCCGATGATCCTCGGCCTGGCCCTCTCCTCCACCGTCGCGGGCAAGCTGATCACCAAGTACGGCAAGTGGAAGGGCTTCCTGGTGGCGGGCACCCTGCTGCTCGCCGTCGGCTTCGGCCTGCTCGGCACCGCCCGCGCCGACACCTCCTACGGCCTGCTCGCGGTCTACATGGCGGTCACCGGGATCGGCCTCGGCCTGACCATGCAGAACCTCGTCCTCGCCGTCCAGAACACCGTGCCGCGCGCCGAGCTCGGCGCCGCCAGCTCGGTGGTCACCTTCTTCCGCACCATGGGCGGCGCGATGGGCGTCTCCGCGCTCGGCGCGCTGATGGCGAACCGGGTCGGCCACTACCTGACCGAGAACCTGGCCGCCGCGCATGTCCCGGCGGTCGGCGGCGCGGTCGGCGGCGGCATCCCGGACCTGCACAAGCTGCCCGCGCCGCTGGTGCCGCTGGTCACCGACGCCTTCGGGCACGGGGTCGGGGTGGTGTTCCTGGTCGCCGCGCCGTTCGCGCTGCTGGCCTTCGTCACGGTGCTGTTCATCCGCGAGACGGAGCTGCGCACCGGCCAGGACTGAGTCCCGTCCGGGCGTACGACGACGGAGGGCCGGGAGTGGATCACCACTCCCGGCCCTCCGTTCGGTACCGGGGACTACCGGCCCGCGATCAGCGACAGTCCGTAGAGCACGGCCGCGCCGCAGACCGCGAAGCAGGCGTACGCGCCGGCCAGGGCCAGCGTGCCGCCGGACACCGGGGCGTCCGGGCCGGCCGCCTCACGGCGCGCGGTGAGCGTCGCCTCGCGGCGGGAGAGGGCCAGGATGCCCAGGGCGAAGACGACGACCACGGCGACGGTGACGCCGAAGCTGACACCGGCGGTCTGGGCCAGGGCGTTCCACTTGATGTGCATGGGTGTTGCTCCTCAGTCGGCGGCGGTCAGGCCGCGACCGTGGTCGAGGCGGGGGTCGGGGTGGTGGGCGTGCCGGCCGGGCCGACCTCGACCGGGGTGACGTCGGCGTCGACGTCGTTGACGTTGTCCGCGCCGACCGGCTGACGGCGCGAGATGATCCACATCGCGCCCGAGCCGGCCACCAGGACGGCACCGACCAGGATGACGCCCCAGGTGCCCTGCTCGGCCAGGAAGGCCGCCAGGCCGCCGACCGTGGCGGCGGCGGGCAGGGTCAGGCCCCAGGTGTAGACCATGCGGCGGACCAGGCTCCAGCGCAGCTCGCCCTTCGGGCCGCCGAGGCCGGCGCCCATGATGCCGCCGGAGCAGACCTGGGTGGTGGAGAGGCCGAAGCCCATGTGCGAGGAGGTCAGGATGACCGTCGCCGCCGCCGACTCGGAGGCGAAGCCCTGGCGCGGGGTGATGTCCGCGAGGCCCTTGCCCATCGAGCGGATGATCCGCCAGCCGCCCATGTAGGTGCCGATCGCGATCGCGGCGCCGGCCGAGACGATGACCCAGGTGGGGGGCAGTGCGCCCTTCGGCAGGGCGCCGACCGAGACCAGGGTCAGGGTGATGATGCCCATCGTCTTCTGGGCGTCGTTGGTGCCGTGCGCCAGCGAGATCAGCGAGGAGGAGAAGACCTGGCCGGTCTTGAAGCCCTTGCTGACGGTCTTGCCGTCGCTCTTGCGGGTGATCGCGAAGGCCAGCTTGGTGGCGCCCCACGCGGCCAGGCCGGCCACCAGCGGGGAGGCGACGGCCGGGATGAGGATCTTGCTGACGACGGTGTCGAAGTTGACGCCGTTGACACCGACGCCGACCACGGTGGCGCCGATCAGGCCGCCGTAGAGCGCGTGCGAGGAGCTCGACGGGAGACCGCGCAGCCAGGTCAGCAGGTTCCAGAGGATGGCACCGACCAGTGCGGCGAAGATGATCTCCGGATGGATACCGGCCTTCTCGTTGACGATGCCGCCGGAGATGGTGGTGGCGACCTTCACGGAGAGGAAGGCGCCCGCGAAGTTCAGGACGGCCGCGATGGTGACCGCGACCTTCGGCCGGAGGGCTCCCGTCGCGATGGAGGTGGCCATCGCGTTGGCGGTGTCGTGGAACCCGTTGGTGAAGTCGAAGGCGAGCGCCGTGATGATCACAACGGCCACCAGGAACGAGATGTGTTCCATACCCAAACAATCGTCGTAGTTGTCGCACTGACGTTGGTGTCGTGCGCGACGGTAGGGACGCTGGATGAACGGAAGGTGAACTGGCGTCGGAATCGTGGTTCGGGGGATGTCGGAGGGGTTGCCGGGAGCTTGCCGACAGGTGGCGTCCACCGTGCTGAGCTGGACATTAGTGGAGAAGCATCCTGCTTCGTCCGATTTGTTGAGACCTGCCTCACAGCCGCGCCGCAGGCCGGGGCCGGGTCGAGCCGAAGAATTCATCGAGCCGTACGGGTGCGGTCTGTTTCCCGCGAGTAACCCATGGCAGGATTCCCGGAGATCCGGGGACCCCGGAGCGCGGGCGGACGGGGAGGACCGGACTCATGGTCGGGGCGGCACAGCGTACGAAGCAGGCGGACACGTGGAGGCCGACGGCCGGACGACCCGCCTGGGTGCGGGCCGCGCTGCGCTGCGGCGCCGTCCTGGCGGCCGCCGCCCTCGCCCTGCCGCTGGGCGGCCAGGCGGCCTGGGCCGAGCCGGCGCCGGCCCCCGGCGCCACCGCCCCCGGCGCGCCCGTCGCCGACCCCACGGCCGGTGACCCGCTCGCCGCCGCCAAGGCCACCCTCGGCCCGCTGCTCGACCAGCTGCACACGCTCTACCAGGGTGCCGAGGCCGCCACCGAGCAGTACAACGCGGCCGTCGCCAAGGTCGCCGAACAGCAGGCCACGGCCGCCGACCTCAAGTCCCGGCTGGAGCGCCAGCAGAAGCAGGTCGACGCCGGCACCGACATCGCCGCCCAGCTCGCCGCCGCCCAGTACCGCAACGGCGCCGCCTCCGCCTACGCCGAGCTGCTGCTCTCCAAGGACCCGTACGAGGCGGTCACCATCGCCGAGCTGCTCGCCACCGCCAGCCGCTCGCAGTCCGAGTTCCTCAACAAGCTGACCGCCGACCGCGACGCGCTCACCGGGCTGAAGAAGCAGACCGAGGAGGCGCTCGCCACCTCGCAGACCCTGGTCACCCAGCAGGAGACCGCCAAGGCCAAGGTCGCCACCGACCTCGCCTCCGTCGAGCAGCTGGTCTCCTCGCTCACCGGCGCCCAGCGCGCGGAGCTGGAGAAGGTCGAGAAGGCCAAGGCCGACGAGGCCCAGCTCGCCTTCCTCGCCTCCGGCGTCCTCGGCCAGGGCGAGCGCACCCCGTCGCTGGCCGGCCGCGCCGCCGTCGCCTACGCGCTGGCCCAGCTGGGCAAGCCGTACGTCTGGGGCGGCGCCGGTCCGGACGTCTTCGACTGCTCCGGGCTCACCTCCCAGGCCTGGCTGCACGCCGGCAAGCCGATCCCGCGCACCAGCCAGGAGCAGTGGGCCCAGCTCCAGCACGTCCCGCTGAACCAGCTGCGGCCCGGCGACCTGATCATCTACTTCGAGGGCGCCACCCACGTCGCGATGTACATCGGCGGCGGGCTGGTCGTCCACGCGCCGCGGCCGGGCTCGTACGTCAAGGTCGGGCCGATCGGGGCCAACCCGATCCTCGGCGCGGTCCGCCCGGACCCGAGCGGGGCGGCCGACGAGGCCGGCGGCAGCTGGAAGGTCCCGGACCTGCCGGCCGGGTGGGACGCGGTCACGCCGATCGCGCCGAGCCCGCTCAACCTGCCGCCGATCCCGCCGGGCACGCCGGTGCCGCCGCCGGTCGTCCCGGTGACCCCGGGCACCCCGGCGCCGGGGACGCCGACCCCGGGCACCCCCGAGCCGTCCGCCACCGGCACCACCCCGACGGGCACGCCCGAGCCGTCCGCCACGGGCACCCCGACGGGGACGCCCACGGGCACGCCCACCGGAACTCCGACGGGCACCCCGACCGGCACGCCGACCTCGACCCCGACGGGTACGCCCACGGGCACCCCGACCGGCACGCCCACCGGCACCCCGACGGGTACGCCGACCGGCACGCCCGAGGCCACCGCCATGCCCACGCCCACCGGCACCCCGACGGGCACCCCCACCGGCACCGGCGCACCCAGTGCCTCCAACTCCGCCACTGCCTCGGGCACTGCCTCGGCCACCACCACCGGCACCATCCCGCCCACCCAGAACTGACCCACCCCGAAGCCGCCCGGGCTGCGCCCTGGGCGGCTTCGGGCTGTGCTGCAAGCGATGCCCGCGTTCGGGTGGAGCACCGAGCCGGGCTTCGGTACGTCCACACCGGAGTAGGAAGTCGGCGGATCCGACTTCCTACTCCGCGCAGCCAGGGCGGGACGAAGCGGCTGCGCCTCGCCGCTGCGCCTTGCCCTGCTGCAAGCGATGCCCGCGTTCGGGTGGAGCACCGAGCCGGGCTTCCGTACGTCCGCACCGGAGTAGGAAGTCGGCGGATCCGACTTCCTACTCCGCGCGGCCAGAGCGGGACGGAGCAGACGGGTGGCCCTCGCTCGGATCGAGCGAGGGCCACCCGGATCATGCGGAGCCGGCCGGTGGCATCGAGGTGGTGCTCGGCCCGGGGTGCCGTAGACGGGATGTCTACGCGCGAGCGGTCCACTGTGGGCACTGACCCCTTTCGAGGCATCGGAGGACATCGTGCTCAAGCGGATGGCAATCGTCGTGGCGGCGATCGGGCTGGGGGTGCTCGGCGGCGGCCTGGCACTCGCGAACGCGGCAGCGGACGGCGGCGCCCGGTCGGCGCCGGCCTACCCGACGGCGCCCGTCGCCGCTCCCGAGTCCCCCGGCACGCCGGAGGGATGCAGCGGATCGCCCGCCTCCTGCTTCTAGCCGCGGGGAAGCGGAGTGGGAAGTCGGCGAGTCCGACTTCCCACTCCGCGGCCGTCCCCGGGGCGTGGTCCGGGCGGAAAATCCCTGCCACCGGCGCCCGGGCGGGCGCAGAATCGGCGGCATGACGGACATGGGAGCGTTCCGGGACGCGGTCGCCGACTGGGCGGCGGGCGGTTCCGGCGGGCCGGCGGGCGAGTTGGCCGGGCAGTTGAGGGTGCGGACCGCGGTGCTGCTGGAAGGGCCGAGCGACCTCGCGGCCGTCGAGGCGCTGGCCGCGCGCCGCGGCCGGGACCTGCCCGCCGAGGGGGTGTGCGTCATCCCGATGGGCGGCGCGATGAACGTCGGCCGCTACGCCGGTCTGCTCGGGCCGCCGGGGCTGGGCCTGCGCCTCGCCGGGCTGTGCGACGAGGGCGAACAGGGCTACTACGACCGGGGGCTCGAACGGGCCCGCGCGCCGCGCGAGGGGGTCTTCGTCTGCGCGACGGACCTGGAGGACGAGCTCATCCGCGCGCTGGGTGTCGAACGGGTCGAGGAAGTCGTCCGAGCTGAGGGCGACCTCCCGGCCTGGCGGATCTTCGGTCGCCAGCCCGCCCAGCAGGACCGGTCCCCGGAGCAGCGGATGCGGCGGTTCCTCGGCACCAAGAAGGGCCGCAAGATCCGCTACGGCCGCGTCCTGGTCGAGGCCCTCGACCTCGACCGGGTGCCCGCGCCGCTCCACGATCTGCTCGCCCATGTGTGACGTAGGAAGTCGGCGGGGCCGACTTCCTACTCCGCGACTCAGCGGGCTACGCGGTGGCGGCCGTGCGGTTTCCGGTTGTCGGGGTTGGTTTCGGGGCTGAAGTGACCGGCCTGGCGGGCGATCCAGGTGTACTCGGTGGTGCCGTCGGGGAGTTGGCGCAGTTCCCAGCGTCCGTGGCGGGTGATCGACGGAGGCGGCGGGCCGACCTTGAGGGCGGTGATCACACCGGTGACGACGGTGGCGATGGCGAGGGTGAGGAGGACGGCGAAGGCGGTGCCGATGAGGAAGTTGGTCATCGGCGGGCGGTTTCGCGGAGGAGGGTGAGGAGGTTGAGGAGGGTGGCGACGGAGGCGTGGCCGAAGTCGATGAGGAGGCGGCCTTCGATGGTGTGGCCGTTGACGGCGGCGGAGCCCCACTGGATGCCGAACTGGCGGCCGATTTCGTGGAGTTCGCGGAGGAGGGCGGTGACCTCGGGTTCCGTGTAGGTGCGGAGGATGTGGTCGTGGGGGGTGATGGGGTTGTGGTTCACGCGGTGGTGTCCAGTTCGAACCAGGTGGCCTTGCCGTTCTTGTTGGCGTCGGCGCCGAAGCGGTGGGTGAGGGCGCGGACGAGGTGGAGGCCGCGCCCGGAGACCTCGTAGGGGTCGGCGGGGGTGCGGGGCTCGGGGAGGGTGGGGCTGTCGTCGCAGACCGAGACCCGGAGGGTGTGATGCTGGAGGACGAGGATGACGCGGGGGGCCTGGCAGCCGGCGTGGCGCCAGGCGTTGAAGTAGAGCTCGTGGAGGGCGAGTTCGGCGTCGGCGATGGTCTCCGGGCACCAGGAGAAGGTGCGGAGGAGGGCGCGCAGCTCGCTACGGGCGGCGGACCAGTCGGGCGGGTTGAGGGCACGCATGGCAGACCTCCATGGGGAGGGAGGGGGAGGGGGAGCGTTCAGCGGATCGCCACCGTGAGCCAGGCCAGGACGGGACTGGTTGCTCTGCGGTGCAAAAGGGCAGCAGGCGCCTACCGCCCAAGGGAACAAGCGTTACTGACGATCCATCGGATCGCTGTGACATCGACCATACGGCATAGGAGTATCCAAATTTCCATATCCGTAGGATCTTCCCTCTATGGTGGTAACCGCTCGGCTTTGATGGACCAGCGCGTCACTCGCGCGGCAGACTGAGAGCTGCTCTCTGCCCGGAAGGAAGCCATGCCGCCACGTCACAGTCCGACACTGCGTCAGCGCCGACTCGGCGCTGAGCTGCGGAGGATGCGGGAGCAGGCCGGATATGGCGGCAGTCAGCTCGGTCGCATCGTTGGGATGAGTCCCGCCCAGGTGACGCAGATGGAGTCAGGGAGAATCGGCATCAGTGCGGAGCGCCTTCGCACCGTTGCCGCGGCCTGCATGTGCACCAATCAACCCCTCATCGACGCCCTTGCTCGCGGTATCGCAGAGCGTGGCCGCGGGTGGTGGGAGGACTACCAGGAGACTGTTGCGGCAGACCTGATCGATCTGGCCGAGATCGAAGGCCGCGCGGAGAGGCTGTCCACGTACACGATCACGTTCATGCCCGGCCTGCTGCAGACCAGTGCCTACGCCGACTCGGTATTCGCTCGCGCGATTCCCCCGTTGCCTCACCATGAGGTCAATGTCCGCATGGGCTTTCGGATGCGGCGCCAGCGAGTCGTTCGATCCGGCGCAGTGCCCTACTCGGCATTCATCCACGAGGCCGCGCTACGGATGCAGTTCAGCGGCCCCGAGATCCTCGCCGAGCAGCTCGGTGCTCTCCGCCAGGACTCCGAGAGCTCGAACGTGTCAGTGCGTGTGGTCCCGTTCGACGTCGAGTCGCTGCCTGGTCCCAGCGAGAACTTCACCTTCGCAGAGGGCCTTGTGCCTGAGCTGGACACCGTCCAGATCGACATGAGCCACGGCTGCCTGCTCTTCGACTCGCCGGCGCAGCTCGCAAGCTACCGGGAGATCCTTGCCCAGATGGAGAGGGTCGCCCTCTCCGAAGACGAATCGCGAGCCTTCATCCGGTCGATTCAGAAGGAAATGGAAGCCAAACATGGGTAGCTCCGCGTGGCGGAAGGCCAGCCACTCCGGTGCGAACAACGCCTGTATCGAGATACGCGCGATCGAAAGCCTGGTCGAGCTCCGAGAGTCTGACGATGCTGGTGTCATACTCCGCACCACCCCAACGGCCTTCACCGCTCTCCTTCGCGCCATCAAGGCTGGCGAGCTAGACGAAACCGGCGGCGCATAGCGAAGTGTCCAGATGGCCCGCCGCATGGTCCGATTCGAGGGGGTGGGCCATCAGGCGCACCTACAGCTATAGCTCCAGTGGCTCCGGCATGTGGAAGGAAGCGCATGGCAGGCGTGTTCGATCCCAGGTGGCAGAAGGCCAGTTGCTCAGGCTCGAGTAACGCCTGCGTCGAGATGCGCACCGTGAATGGGCTGGTTGAGCTCCGCGAATCCGATGACCCTTACGTCATAGTCCAAGCTGCCCCGGCCGCCTTCGCCGGCCTCCTTGGCGTCATCAAGGTCGGTGGGCTCGATCACGTCGGCGCCACCGCGTAGCGAATCCGGTCCCGCTTGCGTGCAGCAAGGGGCCACCGAAACACTTCGCTGCTCGAAACGAAGGGTGTGACGGACGTGCTCAACCCCAAGTGGCAGAAGTCCAGCTTCTCCGGCGCCCATGACACGTGTGTGGAGATCTGTCGGCGGGACGGGTTGATCGACCTGCGTGAGTCCGATGAGGGCGACATGGCCTTCCCCGCTACCCGTGCTGCGTTCACCTCCCTCCTCCGTGCCATCAAGGCCGGCGAGTTCGATGCCTTTGGTGGCGGCGTGTAGCGAAGCGTTCCGGTGGCCCCTTGCTCCCGCAAGGGGCCACCGGTGTGTGGTCGGGGCTAGCAGGGCGGCTCGGCGTTCGCGTCGACGTCGTCGAAGAGTTCCAGCATGCGGCCCAGTACCCGGACGCAGGTGGCGACGTCCGCATCAGTCAGGTCGCCGGCGGCCTGGCGCAGCAGGGCGTGCTCGCGGGTGGTCACGGCGGTGATGGCCGCGTGGCCGGCGTCGGTCAGGCGGATCAGTGACGAACGCTGGTGCGCGGGGTTCGGGATGCTCTCGACGAGTCCTCCCGCGGCGGCGTCGTTGACCATCCGCTGGACGAACTGGCGGCTCAGCGACTGCGCCCGGCCCATCTGCGGCACGGTCATCGGGCCGTTCTCGCGCAGCAGGTCCAGCACGGCGCGCACGCCCACGGACACGCCCTGGGCGGCGTCCAGCTCGATCCGGCGCTGCACGCGGCGGTAGAGCGGGCCGACGAGCGCGAAGACTTCCATGAGGCGTCCCGGCAGCTCGTCGGGGGAGAGGGGCTCGGAGGCTGGTTCGGTCACGGGACCACTGTCTCACAACACATGACAACCGGGTTGCCATTCTCCCTCCACTTATGACACCTTGGTTGTCATGAATGAGATCGCGTTCGAGACCTTCCAGTCCGCCGACGGCCTGCTCGCCTACCGCGACGAGGGGCCCCGTGACGGCGAGGCGCTGGTGCTCCTGCACAGCGTCTACGCGGACAGCACTCAGTTCGACAACCTGATCCCGGGCCTCACCGCCCTCGGCTACCGGGTCATCGCCCCCGACGCCCGCGGCCACGGCCGCTCCGCCAACGCGAGCAAGCCGTTCCGGCCGGCCGACGACCTCGCGGACCTGCTGCGGCACCTGGGGGTGCGGCAGGCCGCGCTCGTGGGCGTCTCGATGGGCGGGATGACCGGCATCGACACGGTCGTCGAGCACCCCGGGCTGGTCCGCGCCCTGGTCGTCAGCGGCCGCGGCCTGGGAGAGCCGGACCTGACCGACGCCTGGTCCACCGCCGTCGCCGAGCGGCAGGGTGCGGCGCTCGCCGGCGGCGACCTCGCCGGTTACCTCGACGGTTTCGTGCAGTGGATCGCGGGGCCGGAGCGCGGCATGGACGAGGTCGATCCGGCGCTCGTGGCCCACGTGCGCGAGATGGCCCTGCGCACCCTGATGAAGCACACCCCGGACGAGCCGGACCACCGCGTTCCGGTCCAGGACCTGGCCGCCCGGGCCAAGGACATCACCGTCCCCGTCCTGTCCATCGACGGCGCCCTCGACGTGCCCGCTCTCCTCGACACCGTCACCGCCCTGATGGAGGCCGTCCCCAACGGCCGCAGCACGCGGCTGGACGGCGTCGCCCACTACCCGACGATGGAGCAGCCGGAGCAGTTCACCCGGATCCTGGTGGACTTCCTGCGCGAGCTCGACGCCCAGGCCCGCTAAGGCGTGTCTCTTTGATGCGTTGAGCAGTTGATCGGATGTGTCTGTCCGGTTGGTGATCAGTGAGGCGATGTGGGGCCGGATCGAGCCGTTGATGCCGGCCGATCCGGTCCGTGGGCAGCGGTGGGCGGACCACCGCCGCACGTTGGAGGCGATCGCCTACCAGGCCGCGCTCCACCTCGCAGCCATCCTCATCTGGGCACGCAGGTGACCAAAGAGACAGGCCTTAGACGGCGCGGGTTCGGGCCGGCGCTGCGGTGCGTGGTCGTGGGCTGCTGATGACGGCTGTCGCCGCTGGGCCTGCCGTGGTGGTCGAGTCGCGGAGTCGTCGATCCTCGTTCGGGTGACCACGGGGTGTGAAGAAGGGTGCGCCGCATAAGAGTGGACGCGGGGGTGGTCCACGTGAGCGGGAAGATCGGAGTTCCGTTATGACGATGCGCAGGTCCATGCTCCTTGCCGGTGCCGGCGCCCTGGCCATCACCGCGCTGGTGGCCCGGGTGGCCCTCGCCGAGGCGCCGGTCAGCCTGACGATTGCGCGAGGCAGGGGCGACTGCAGCTTCGACTGGGTGAAAGAGGGCGTCACCTTCACTCCCGCCACACCCGGGAGGGCACCTCGCACCTTCGAGGTGTCGGACGTCAAGGGCACAGTCACCGTCGATCTGACGGCTCCCGATCCCATCTCCTTCGCGCGGTCGGCCACGGTCGAGGGGTCGTTCAAGGGCGGCTTCACGCTCAAGGACGCCGCTGGGCACTTCGTCGAGATCTCCGAGGGCAAGGGCAGCGCCCCCGTGGGCAAGGGCGAGTTCCTGGTGAAGACCTCCGCCGACATCGAGGGCACCCGGATGCCCGTCTACACCCTCAGGGACGCGTCCGACGCCCTCGACCCCAGCATCGTCTCCGTGGTCCCGCCCAAGGTGAAGGTGAACGTCCTCCCCATCGAGACGGTCCTGACCTACGAGTTCGCGCAGACCCTGAACCGCGCCTTCGGCCCCGGGAGCGCCACCGCCGCTGAACCGTTCGGGATTTGCAGCGGGAAGATCACCACCGTCTAAGGCCTGTCTCTTTGGTCATCTGCGTGCCCAGATGAGGATGGCTGCGAGGTGGAGCGCGGCCTGGTAGGCGATCGCCTCCAACGTGCGGCGGTGGTCCGCCCACCGCCGCCCACGGACCGGATCGGCCGGCATCAACGGCTCGATCCGGCCCCACATCGCATCACTGATCACCAACCGGACAGACACATCCGATCAACTGCTCAACGCATCAAAGAGGCACGCCTTAGCCGAGTGGCGCATAGCGAATCGTTCCGGCGGCCCCTTGCTCCCGCAAGGGGCCGCCGGTGTGCGCCCGCGCGCCCTTGATGCCTCACCTGCCGCACAGGATTGTGAGTGCTGAAACTGCTTGCTTGAGGAAGGCGTGCGATGGCGCAGAGCATCCCGGACTTTTCCGCTCTGCTGAAGGGGGCGCGGCGGACGGCCGTCCATCTGGAGATGCGTGACATCTACGGAGTGGCCGATGAGGCTGAGGAGTTCGAGGAGTTCAAGCGTTCCGGCACGGTCGACCTGGACCCCGATTCGGAGGGCTGGAGCGGTTGGGTGCCCCTGGTGCGGGAGACGGTCGCGCGTGGTGTGGTGATGCGCCGCGCCCGGATCGTGTCCGAGCCGGTCACCGACTACATCCGGTGGGAGCACGCCCTGACCCCGGTGAACATCGCTGCCGGCGAGCAGGTGCGCTGGCTGCCCCGCCGACTTGCCTCCGACCTCGCGCTGCCGGGCAATGATCTCTGGCTCATCGACGACCGCCTCGTCCTCTTCCACTGGTTCACCGGCGACGGGAACTGGTCCGGCCACGAGTACAGCGAGGATCCGGCCACGGTAAAGCTGGTTTCCACCGCCTTCGAGGCGGTGTGGCAGCGCGCCATTCCGCACGCCTGCTACGCGGTCTGATCCTCCGGGCCGGCCGCCTGACAGACACGCCCTCGCACAGGAAGTCGGATCCGCCGACTTCCTGTGCACGCGGGGGGTGGGTCAGGCGGTCGGGGCGGTGTCGGGTTCGAAGCGGATGACGATGGCCTTGGAGGTGGGGGTGTTGCTGATGTCGGCGGTGGAGTCCAGGGGGACCAGGACGTTGGTCTCGGGGTAGTAGGCGGCCGCGCCGCCGCGGGCGACGGGGTAGTGGACGACGCGGAAGTGCGGGGCGCGGCGTTCGGTGCCGTCGGTCCACTCGCTGACCAGGTCGACGTACTGGCCGTCGGAGAGGCCGAAGGCGTCCGCGTCCGACGGGTTGACCAGGACGACGCGGCGGCCGCCGAGGATGCCGCGGTAGCGGTCGTCGAGGCCGTAGATGGTGGTGTTGTACTGGTCGTGCGAGCGGAGGGTCTGGAGGAGCAGGCGGCCCTCCGGGACCTCCGGGGCGGTGAGCGGGTTGACCGTGAAGTTGGCCTTGCCGGTCGCGGTGGGGAAGGTCCGGGAGTCGCGCGGGCCGTGCGGGAGGGTGAAGCCGCCGGGGCGGCGGACCTTGTCGTTGAAGTCCGCGAAGCCCGGGACGACGCGGGCGATCCGGTCGCGCAGGGTGTCGTAGTCGGCGGCGAAGTCCTCCCACGGCACGGTGTCCTGCGGGCCGAGGACGGTGCGGGCGAGCCGGCAGACGATCGCGACCTCGGAGAGCAGGCCGGGGGCCGGCGGGCGCAGGCCGCCGCGCGAGGAGTGCACCTGGCCCATCGAGTCCTCGACGCTGACGAACTGGGCGCCGCGCGCGGTGACGTCCCGGTCGGTGCGGCCGAGGGTGGGCAGGATCAGCGCCCGGGCGCCGGTGATCACGTGCGAGCGGTTGAGCTTGGTGGAGACGTGCACGGTGAGCCGGCAGCGGCGCATCGCCGCCTCGGTGACCTCGGTGTCGGGGGTCGCGGCGACGAAGTTGCCGCCCATCGCGAAGAAGACGCCGACCCGGCCGTCGCGCATCGCCCGGATGGTGTCGACGGAGTCCAGGCCGTGCTCGCGCGGGGGCTCGAAGGAGAACTCCTTGCCGAGCGCGTCCAGGAAGGCGGTGGAGGGCCGTTCGAAGATGCCCATCGTCCGGTCGCCCTGGACGTTGCTGTGCCCGCGCACCGGGCAGACGCCGGCGCCGGGGCGGCCGACGTTGCCGCGCAGCAGCAGGAAGTTGACCACCTCGCGGATGGTCGGCACGGCGTGCTTGTGCTGGGTCAGGCCCATCGCCCAGCAGACGATGACCTTCTTCGACGCGAGGACGAGTCGGGCCAGCTCCTCGATCTGGGACCAGGGCAGGCCGGTGGCGGCCAGCACCTCCTCGCGGGAGGTGGCGGCGGCCTCGGCGGCGAACTCCTCGAAGCCGTGGCAGTGTTCGGCGACGAACGCGTGGTCGACGGCGTCCTTGTCGAGGATCAGCTGGTTCAGCGCGCGGAAGAGCGCGAGGTCCCCGCCGAGCCGGATCTGCAGGAAGAGGTCGGTGAGCTTGGTGCCGTGGCCGACCAGGCCGCGCGCCTGCTGCGGGTTCTTGAACCGCTCCAGGCCGGCCTCCGGCAGCGGGTTGACGCTGACGATCGTGGCGCCGGCCCGCTTGGCCCGCTCCAGGGCGGAGAGCATCCGGGGGTGGTTGGTGCCGGGGTTCTGGCCGGCCACGATGATCAGGTCGGCCTGGTAGAGGTCCTGGAGGCTGACGCTGCCCTTGCCGACGCCGAGCGTCTCGGTGAGCGCCGAGCCGGAGGACTCGTGGCACATATTGGAGCAGTCCGGCAGGTTGTTGGTGCCCAGCCGGCGGGCGAACAGCTGGTAGGCGAACGCGGCCTCGTTGCTGGTCCGGCCGGAGGTGTAGAACGCGGCGCCGTCCGGGGTGTCCAGGGCGCGCAGCTCCTCGGCGATCAGCGCGAAGGCGTCGTCCCAGGAGACCGGCGTGTAGTGGGTGGCGCCCTCCTCCAGCAGCATCGGCTGGGTGAGCCGGCCCTGCTGGCCGAGCCAGTAGCCGGAGCGCTCGGCCAGTTCGGCGACCGGGTGGGCGGCGAAGAACTCGGCGCGGATCCGGCGCTCGGTGGCCTCCTCGGCGACGGCCTTGGCGCCGTTCTCGCAGAACTCGGCGGTGTGCGTCTTGCCGGGCTCGGGCCAGGCGCAGCCGGGGCAGTCGAAGCCGTCGGGCTGGTTGACCTTGAGCAGGGTGGCGGCGGTGCGGCGCAGGCCCATCTGCTCGGTGGCCATCCGCAGGCTGTGGCCGACGGCGGACAGCCCGGCGGCCGCGTGCTGGGGCGCGGACACCTGGGGGGCGTCCTGCGCCGGGTCGCTCTGCGGGGCCTGCTTGGCCATGACTGCGCTCCTCGGTTCGTCGGCCCGCAGCGCCGTCGCGGGGGCCTGGCCCCATCCTCGCACCCGGGGGGTGGCGGACGGCAGGGGTGGCGGGGTGGCGGACGGTGGGGGGACGAAGGGGGGCGCGTGGGAGGGAGGGGTGGGAGGGGGAGCGGGAGGGCGGAGCGG
>NZ_JBFBDO010000115.1:0-25879 GCF_040683335.1 Kitasatospora sp. NPDC093806 | reverse complement strand
CGCCGCCGCGGGCACCGTGCGGCGCTCGGTCGGCGGTTCCTCCGGACCGCTGTACGCCGCGCTGCTGCTGCGCGCCGCGACCGTCCTCGACCCGGCGGCGGACGGGCCGGTCGACGCCGCCGTCTGGGCCCGCGCACTGACCGAAGGGGCGGAGGCGATCGCGGAGCTCGGGGGAGCCGAGGTCGGCGACCGCACCATGCTCGACGCGCTGGTCCCCGCCGCCCGGGCCTGCGAACAGGCCCTCGCCGACGGGCTGTCCGGGGCGGAGTCGCTGGCCCGGGCCGTCGAGGCGGCCCACCGGGGGGCCGACGCCACCGCCGACCTCGTCCCCCGGCGCGGCCGGTCCAGCTACCTGGGCGACCGCGCGGTGGGCTGCCCCGACCCCGGGGCCGTCGCGGTGACGGTCTGGCTGACCGCCCTGGCCCACGCAGTGGGCCGGGTACCCGAGGCCGCCTGAGCCCAGCCCGTCCGGGGTCCGGCCGGCGCGCCCGCGGCCGCCACCGCACCTCCCGCCGCCCGGCGCGACCCCGGCCATCGAACCGAACACACCCGCTCGGACCCGTACTTGACACCGAGCGCGCACCTGCCACGGCGCACCCTGCCACAACGCGCCCGGCGCCCAGCACCGCCAAACGCACCAGGCACACAGCACCTGGCACACAGCACCGCCACCAGAGCACGCACCGGCCGCGCAACGGGCCGGCCACGCACCACACCACGGCGCCGACGCGCCGGATCGGGAACAACGGGGGCCTCGGCGAGTTGGAGGCGGCTGCCCTCGGTGCCGGTCCGATCGTCCGCGCCGTCCGCCGCAAGGCCACCTACACCTGAGGAGAACCCGATGTCCGACTCACCTGTGGACCAGATACTCCGGCTCCTGTTCTCGTCCCGCCGCGTCGTCGGCGGAACGTCGGACCCGTGCACCACCAACCCGTGCGAGGAGTGCTTCGCGCTGCAGCGGCCCAAGGTCGAGCACTTCATGAAGGAGGGCGTGCCGATCCACTTCGTGATCCCCGCCTTCCCCGCGAAGTCCCCCAACCGGCAGAAGACCCTGGGTGACCTGCCCGACCTCGGCGAGCGCCTGGCGCTGGAGTTCCTGCAGTCGTTCTGCGACTACGTGTGCCACTTCTACGAGCCCGGTGCGAAGATCACGATCTGCTCCGACGGCCACGTCTTCAGCGACCTGGTCGGCGTCGCCGACGAGGACGTGACGGCCTACCGCACCGAGCTGGAGGCGCTGCTCAAGGCGATCGGCTCCGACTCGATCACCACCTACGGCCTTGAGGACGCCTTCCAGAGCACCGACTACGCCGAGCAGCGCGACAAGCTGACCAACCAGTACGCCCTGTCCGTCGAGGAGATCCGGCAGCGGGCGCTGGACGACCCGGCCGCGCGCGGCATCTTCGACGGAATGCACCGGTTCATGTTCGAGGACCAGTGGGCCCAGAGCGAGGGCCGCAGCCGCAACTCGGTCCGCGAGTCCTCCAAGGGCCTCGCCTACCAGGTGATCCAGCGCAGCGACGCGTGGAGCGTCCTGGTCGAGGACTTCTTCCCGGACGCCCTGCGGCTCTCCATCCACCCGCAGGTCCCGCACTCGAAGAAGATCGGCGTCCACATGATCCGCACCCGTGACAACTGGCTCACGCCGTGGCACGGGGTCGCCCTGGACGAGGGCGACGGCATCCGCCTCGTCAAGCGCGAGGAGGCCGAACGGCTCGGCGCCACGGTCGTCATGCGCGGCGGCCGCCCCAGCCACTTCATCGCCCCGCAGGCCGTCCACACGTCCCAGCTGCTGCTTCAGGAGGCAACCCGATGAGCGCGCTCACCATCACCCCCGGCCGGCCCTTCGGCGCCCTGGTCGAACCCGCCGACGGCGAGACCGAGCTCGGCGCGCTGGACCCCGCGGTCGTCCGCGACCTGGTGCACGAGCACAAGGTCGTCGCGCTGCGCGGCTTCCGCCCGTTCGCGCAGAAGGAGGAGCTGGTCGACTACGCGAAGCGCTGGGGCGAGGTGCTGTCCTGGAACTTCGGCGAGGTGCTCGACCTGGAGGTGCACGCCGACCCCAAGGACTACGTGTTCACCTCCGGCCCGGTGCCCTACCACTGGGACGGCGCCTTCGCCGCCACGGTCCCCTCGCACCAGGTCTTCCAGTGCGTCAAGGCGCCCGACCTGAGCGCCGGCGGCCGCACCGTGTTCTGCGACACCGGCCTGGTCCTCGCGGCCCTGTCGGAGGAGACCCGCCGGATCTGGGAGACCGTCAAGGTCACCTACCGCAAGGAGAAGACCGCCCACTACGGCGGCCACATCACCGCGGACCTGGTCCAGTCGCACCCGCACACCGGCGAGCCGGTCGTGCGCTACGCCGAGCCGCTCGACCCCGAGAAGTTCGTCAGCCCGCTCTTCCTCGACGTGGACGGGCTGCCCGAGGACCTCACCGCCGAGGCGTTCTTCGCCGACATCGAGGAGCGGCTGTACGCCCCCGAGGTCAGCTACCAGCACGTCTGGGCGGACGGCGACTACGTCATCACCGACAACCACGCCCTGCTGCACGGGCGCACCGCCTTCACGGCGGGCTCGGCGCGCCACCTGCGCCGGGTGCACGTGATCTGAACCGGTCGACCCCACACCGACCGAACCGATCGAACCGATCGAACCGACCCCACACCGGCAGAGAGGCCAGAACGACATGAGACCGTACTACGACGTGGTGATCATGGGTGGCGGACCCGGCGGTTCCACCCTCGCGGCCCTGCTGATGAAGCAGGGCGGGCTGAGCGTCGCCGTGCTCGAGAAGGAGGAGTTCCCGCGCGAGCACATCGGCGAGTCCTTCGCGCACCCGCTGATCCCCGTGCTGGAGGAGAGCGGCGCGCTGGCGAAGGTCATCGCCAGCGACTGCTGGGTGAAGAAGTTCGGCGGGGTGTTCAACTGGCGCGGCGACGACCCGCACGTCGCGTTCTTCGACCACACCAACACCGTCCGGGACGGCGTCAAGCGCTTCGCGATGCACGTCAACCGGTCCGAGTTCGACAAGATCCTGCTCGACCACGCCAAGGACCTCGGGGCGGAGGTCTTCGAGGAGACCTCCGTCACCAAGTGCGAGCTCGCCGAGGACGGGCAGAGCCGCGAGGTGATCCTCAAGGACGGCCGCACCATCCGGGCCGGCTACTTCGTCGACGCCTCGGGCCGGCGCAACAGCATCGTCGTCGACAAGAAGCGCGAGTGGCTCTCCGGCTACCGCAACATCGCCATCTGGCAGCACTACCTGGGCGGCGTCGACACCCAGACGCTGGAGGGCGACTGGAACATCTTCCGCGAGGAGAACATCTCCCCGATCGGCTGTTTCGCCTTCCGTGACGGCTGGTGCTGGTACATCCCGGTCAAGAAGATCATCAACGGCGAGCGGGTGATCACCCACTCGATCGGCATCGTCACCGACCCGGCCATCCTCAAGCAGCCGGGCAGCGACTTCACCGACCCCGAGGTGTTCCTGCGCACCGTCCAGGACGTCCCGAAGCTGCGCGAGCTGATCAAGGACGTGCGGCCGGTCGGCGACAAGATGCTGACCGCCACCAACTACTCCATGATCAACGACCAGTTCGCGGACTTCGACTCCCGGTGGCTGCTGCTCGGCGACGCCTCCTACTTCGTCGACCCGCTGTTCTCCTCCGGCGTCGCCTTCGCCACCAACCAGGCCGTCGCCATCGCCACCCTGCTCGGCCACACCTCCGGCACCGAGCTGACCGACCAGGACAAGCGCGGCCTCTGGCACGACTACGACCGGGAATGGCACGGCATGGCCGTGACCTTCGCGCTCTCCATCGACCAGTGGTACTACGCCATCGGCAGCGACAACCCGGACAGCGTCTACTGGAACAGCCGCGGCAAGCCGGCCGACTCGCTCGGCCTCAG
The DNA here is from genome assembly GCF_040683335.1 of Kitasatospora sp. NPDC093806. Classification (NCBI taxonomy): domain Bacteria; kingdom Bacillati; phylum Actinomycetota; class Actinomycetes; order Kitasatosporales; family Streptomycetaceae; genus Kitasatospora; species Kitasatospora sp. NPDC093806. The sequence continues at coordinate 21,970 of NZ_JBFBDO010000115.1, read as the reverse complement.
CCACGAGCAGACCTTCGACGCGCTGCTCAACACGTCCTTCACCCCCGACCTGCTGGAGGTGATGACCTCCGGCGAGGGCATCGACGCACTCGACATCAACGGCCCGTTCATGTCCGAGTTCGCCCGGGCCAACGCGCTCACCCTGACCGCGGACACCAAGGTGTCGCTGGCGCCCGGCGTCGTCGTCACCGCGGGCCCCGGCCTGGACATCCCCGGCTTCAAGGGCGCCATCCCGCCGGACGCCTCCCTGATGAGCCCCGAGGCGCAGAAGGCCGCCGCGGAGTACTGGGAGGACCCGGTCGCCAACGGCGACGCCGTCCCGGACGCCGTCGGCCGGCTGCTCGCCGTCCACCGCTTCACGCTGGGCGACACCCAGGTGCGCAGTGTCGACGACCGCGACGGCGGCGGCGAGCTGTGGGGACAGCTGAAGGACGGCCCCGTCCTGTGGAGCACGGTGGCCGCCTCCGGCAACCTCGGACAGCAGCTGCTCGTCCGCCGGCTGCTGAACGCGGGCATCCTCGAACTCGACGGCCCCGCCGCCGGGTCCGGCTCCGCGGAGACCGGGACGGCGAGCGCGGAGTGAAGGTCGCAGAGAAAGGAACGGCCGGCCCGGCGTCCGAGACGCCGGGCCGGCCGGCCGCGGCCGAACTCAGCTCGACCCCCCGCGCCCGGTTACTCGGCTTCGGCCTGCTGGTCGTCCTCCCCGTCGTCGTCGGCATCGCCGCGCTGACCGGCGGCGAGAGCGGCGGCGTGACCGAGGCGGCCCACAAGGGCGGCCTCTCGCAGGCCACCCTGCTGCTGCTCGCCGCCGCGCTGGTGCTGGTCACCGCCTGGGCGGCGGGCGCCCTGGCGGCCCGGCTCGGCCAGCCCCGGGTGATCGGCGAGATCTGCGCCGGCATCCTGCTCGGGCCGTCCGCGCTGGGCGCGGTCGCGCCCGGCTTCGTCGCCTGGCTCTTCCCCCGCGGCGTGGTCACCGGGCTCGACGGCCTCGCCCAGATCGGGCTCGTCCTCTTCATGTTCGGCGTCGGACAGGAGCTGGCCGCCGTCCGCGGCGCGGGCCGGGAGGCCCGGGGCGCCGCCCTGGTGACCCTCGCCTCCTTCCTGGTGCCGTTCGCCTCCGGGCTGGTGGTGGCGATCTCGCTGTTCCCCAAGCACGCCGGGAGCACCGTCGGGTCGACCCCGTTCGCCCTGTTCCTGGGCTGCGCGCTCGGCGTGACCGCCTTCCCCGTGCTCGCCCGGATCCTCGCCGACCTGGGCATCATGTCCGGCCGGATCGGACGGCTCAGCCTCTACGCGGCCGCCGTCGGCGACGGCGCCTGCTGGATCGTGCTCACCATCGCCCTCGCGCTGGCCCAGGGCGGCGGCGCCGCCGACGAATGGCGGACGCTGGCGCTCATCGTGCCGGCCGCCGTGGTGATCCTCTGGCCGGTCCGGATCGCGCTCGGCAAGCTGCTCGCCGGTCCGGCCGGGCGCTCGCCGGTGGCGGTCCTCACCATCTGCACGGCCGGCACGGCCGCCGCCGCCGGGCTGACCTCGGCCCTCGGCGTGCACCAGCTGATCGGCGCGTTCCTGTTCGGCCTCGCCTGGCCGGTCGGGCACGGCCGGCCGGCCGAGGGCGCGTCGGCCAAGGGCGTGTCGGCCAAGGGCCGGTCCGCGAAGGGTGCTTCGGGCAAGGCCGAGCGGGCCGGGGCCGGACACGGGCCGGCCGACGAGGCCTCCACGGAGCCGGTGGCGACCCTGGCCCGGCTGCTGATGCCGTTCTTCTTCCTGGGCTTCGGCCTCTCCCTCGACCTGCGGGACCTCGCGCTCAACGCGGACAACCTGCTGCTGCTGGTCGTCCTGCTCGCCGTCGCCATGTTCTCCAAGGTGATCGGCGCCGGCCTGGGCGGCCTCTGGTCCGGGCTGCCGCGCCGGGAGGCGCTGGGCCTGGGCGTCCTGATGAACACCCGCGGCCTGACCGAACTGGTCGTCCTCGGCATCGGCCACCAGGCGGGCGTGATCGACGGCCCGCTGTTCGCCGCGCTCGTCCTGGTCACCCTGGCCACCACCGCGATGACCGGGCCGGTGCTGAAGGTCCTGAAGCTGCTGACGCCCGGCGGGGCGCGCCCCACGGCACCCGCCCACCGGCCGGAGTCCTGACACATGAACGACAAGAGGGAGAAAGCGATATGAGCGTGGACAAGGCCGTCGCCGCCTGGCGGGACATCCTCGGCGACACCGCGGTGTCAGCGGACGCCACGGCACCCGAGCTGAGACCGAGAACCACCTCCGTCTCACCGCACCGGCAGCTGGTCGCGGTGCTGCGCCCGAGCACCGCAGAGCAGGTCATCGAGGTCGTCCGGGTCGCCCGCGAGCAGCGGGTGCCGCTGTACCCGGTCAGCACCGGCCGCAACTGGGGGCTGGGCTCCCGGCTGCCGGTGCGCCCCGGCGGCGCGCTGCTCGACCTCTCCGGCCTCGCCCGGATCCGCGCCGTCGACGAGCGCGGACGCTACGCGATCGTCGAACCCGGCGTCAGCCAGGCGCAGTTGGCCGATCACCTGCGCCGGCACGCGCCGGGCCTGGTGCCGAACGTCACCGGCTCGACGCCGAACTCCTCGATCCTCGGCAACCTGCTGGAGCGCGGCACGGGCTTCCGCCGGCACCGCGCCGAGGAGGTACGCGGTCTCGAAGTCGTGCTGGGCACCGGCGAGTTGATCCGCACCGGCCTGTGGGCCGGCGAGGGCGACCGGCAGCTGCACCACTACCGGCACGGCCTCGGCCCCGGCCTGGACCAGCTCTTCGTGCAGTCCGGGCTGGGCGTGGTGACCGCCGCCGTGGTCGACCTGGTGCCGGTCCGCGAGGAGCTGCGGCTGCTGATGTTCTCGCTCTCCGAGCCGGCCCTGCCGCAGGTGATCGACACCGTCGGCGAGCTGTTCACCGGTGACGTGCTCCGCTCGATCGTGCACATCTTCAACAACAAGCGCATCGGCTCGATGAGCGACAGCGACGAAGTCCCGCTGTGGACCGGCGTGGTGGCCGTCGACGGGGTCGCCGAGCAGGTGGCGGCGGTCGTGCCGCTCGTCGCCGAGCGGCTCACCGGCGCCGGCGCCCAGGTCCGGGTGGTCGACGCCGAGGAGGCGGCGGCCGACCACGACCCGCTGATCTCCGCGATGTTCGACGTGCACGCCGGGCGCCCCTCCACCGCCTTCCTGGAGGGCCTGCACCGCGCGATGGGCCACGAGCCGCCCGCCGACCTCGACGCCCTCGACGAGACCGACATCGGCTACCTGGCCTGCATGCCGGTGGTGGCGGTGGACGGCGCGGCCGTCACGGCGCTGATCGCGCGGGTCGAGGCGGTCTGCGGACGGCACGGCGTGGCCCCCGCGCTGGCCGTCAACCCGACCGGCGCGGACTACGCGGAGGTCGTCATCAACCTCTACTTCGACCGCACCGACGAGGCGCAGACCGCGGCCGCGCACGCCTGCAACGCCGAACTGCACGAGCGGCTGTACGCCGACGGCTTCCGGTTCTACCGGGTCGGCATCGACGCGATGGACTTCGTGACCCACCAGGACACCGCCCCCTGGGGCGCCATCGGCCTGATCAAGCAGGCCCTGGACCCGGACGGCGTGATAGCCCCCGGCCGCTACCACCGCATCGACGCCTGACCCCCCTCCCCCCGACCGCTGCGTCCCGCCGGGCCCCACACCGGCGGGACGCAGCGGTTTTCCGCCGCAGTGGAGGCAGGGCCTACGGCAGCACGGTGATCGCGGTGGCGAGCAGGCCGTCGTGGACCCGCCAGCGCCCGGCCAGGGTGGGCAGCGGGGAGGGGACCAGCAGGGTCGCCTCGAAGGTGCCGTCGGGGCGCAGCGTCAACTCGGCCTCGGAGAAGTCGAGGAAGCGCCGGGTGAGCGGGAACCAGCTCTTGTAGACCGACTCCTTGGCGCTGAACAGGACGCGGTCCCAGGGGACCTCCGGCCGGGCGGCGGTCAGGGCGGTGTTGCGCCGCAGCTCCCCGGGCAGGGCGATCGCGTCCAGGACGCCCTCGGGCAGCGGCAGGGCCGGTTCGGCGTCGATGCCGACCGAGACGACCTCGCCGGCCCGGGCCACCGCGGCGGCCCGGAAGCCGGCGCAGTGGGTGAGCGAGCCGACCACGCCGTCCGGCCAGCGCGGCGCGCCGGGCTGGCCGGGGACCAGCGGCCGGTACGGGACGCCGAGCCGGCCGAGGGCCAGCCGGGCGCAGTGCCGGACGGTGGTGAACTCGCGCCGGCGGGACTCGACGGCGCGGGCGATCACCACCTCCTCGGCGGGCTCCAGCCGGGCTTCGGCCGGGTCGTCGTAGGCCGTCTCGACGACGACGGCCGCGGGCAGGAGCTCGCCGATCACTGTTCCCCCAGAGATGTCCGTACGGATGTTCAGATGGTGCGCCCGGCGAGCGTATCGCGATGATCGGCTCATCGGGTGGACGTCACTCGAAGGCGGCGGCCGCCTCCCGCAGGGCCTGGGCGACGGTCTCCGGGTCGTACGGCGCCGGGTCGCCCGGCAGGTAGGTGACGGCCCGCAGCCCGCCGTCGTACCGGAACGAGCGGTGGCGCTCGTACACCGGCCAGGAGACCGGGGACTTGCGGTCGACGCCGACGCTGATGCCCTGGAACGGGGCCATCCCGATCAGCTGGTGGACCGGGCCGAGCCGGCCGGTCTCGGCGCCGTCGACCAGGAACCGGAAGGCCCACTTGAGGTCGGCGACGGCGGTCGCCTCGACGGTGAGCAGGTGCGCGCCGGGGGCGAGCGGGCCGGCGTCCGCCTCGGACAGCTCGCCGTACTGGTTGTAGGCGAAGCGCAGCCGGCCGTCCTCGACGTACAGGCTGTAGCCGCCGCCCTGGTCGCCGTGCGAGACCAGCACGCCCGCGTCCCCCTCGCCGTGGTGGGCGAGTTCGACCTCGATCGCGAAGGACCGGAAGGAGATCAGCCGGGAGGAGCGGTAGCGCTCCAGCTCGGGGGTGCCGGCCAGCAGCCGGACCGGGCGGCGCAGCCGGGCGTCGTCCGGGTGGCGCCGGGCGAACGCGCCGCTCGCGTCGGCCAGCGGGAACACCCCGTTGCGCCAGGCGGCGGACTCCCAGGCCGCGGACAGCTCCTTGACCAGTGCGGGGTGCCGGTCGGCGAGGTCGTGGATCTCGGTCGGGTCGGTGCGCAGGTCGTACAGCGCCCACTCGCCGTCCTCGTACGGGGTGCCGGGGCGGTGCAGGGTGACCAGCTTCCAGCCGTCCCGGTAGTAGCTGCGGTTGCCGGTCATCTCGCAGTACTGCTCGCGGTGGGTGGAGGCGGCGGCCGGGTCGCGCAGCACGGAGGCGAAGCCGACGCCGTCGAGCGACTGGACGGGGCGGCCGGCCCGCTCGGCGGGGCGCTCGACCCCGGCCAGGTCGAGCAGGGTGGGGAGCAGGTCGGTGACGTACTGGTACTGGGCGCGGACGCCGTCGTCGCCCTCGGCGCGCGGCAGGCCGGCCGGCCAGGAGAGCACGAACGGGACCCGGACGCCGCCCGCGTGGGTCTGGCCCTTGTAGAGCCGGAACGGGGTGTTGGAGGCCATGCCCCAGCCGCGCGGGTAGTGCACCAGCGAGCGCGGGCCGCCGATCAGCTCGATCTCGCGCCGGACGTCGGGGTTCCAGTCGGCCGGCAGGTTCGGGTGGTGGACGAAGCGGCTGAAGTAGCTGCGGGTGCCTTCGGCGCCGCCCTCGCCGGTGCCGCCGTTGTCGGAGGTGAACACCACGATGGTGTTGTCGAGTTCGCCGAGCGCGGCCAGGGTGTCGAGCAGCCGGCCGAGGTTCTGGTCGACGTTGTCGACCATCGCCGCGTACACCTCCATGTAGCGGGCGTACAACTTCCGCTGGACCTCGGTGAGTTCGCTCCACGGGCCGACGTCGTAGCCGGCCTCGGCGTTGCGCCCGGGCAGTTCGGTGCCGGGCGGGAAGTGGCCGGCGGCGAGCTGGCGGGCGAAGCGGGCGGCGCGCAGCTCGTCCCAGCCGCCGTCGTAGCGGCCCCGGTGGCGTTCGAGGTCGGCCGGCTTGGCCTGGAGCGGCCCGTGCACGGCGTTGTGCGCCAGGTAGAGGAAGAACGGCTTGGCGTCGTCGTGCGCGCGCAGCGACTTGACCATGGCGATCGCCTGGTCGGTGAGGTCGTCGGTGTAGTAGTAGCCGTCGGGGAACTCGTCGATGTCCAGCGGGCTGTTGTCGCGGACCAGTTGGTGCGGGTGGAAGAGGCTGGTGAGGCCCTCCAGGACGCCGTAGTACTGGTCGAAGCCCTTCTGCAGCGGCCAGTTGGCGCGGTCGTTGGCGGCGTTGGAGGCGGAGTCGCGGGTGAGGTGCCACTTGCCGACGGCGTAGGTGGCGTAGCCGGCGTCGTGCAGCAGCTCGGCGAGGGTGGGGATGTCGTCGGCCACCTCCATGCCGTAGCCGGGGAAGCCGGGGTCGGCGTTGGCGACGAAGGAGTAGCCGACCCGGTGCGGGTTGAGGCCGGTGAGCAGGGCCGCCCGGGCGGGCGAGCAGAGCGGCATGGTGTGGTAGTTGGCGAGCTTGACGCCGCGTTCGGCCAGGCCGTCCAGGGTGGGGGTGGGGACCTCGGCGCCGAACGGGCCGATGTCGCTGTAGCCGAGGTCGTCGACCAGGACGACGACGATGTTGGGCGCGCCCTCGCGCGGGCGGACCCGGTCGGGCCAGGACGGGGTGGAGGCGCCGAAGGTGCGGCCGACGGTGCCGGGGAAGTCCGCGTAGGGGCCGCGGTAGGTGGGGTCGGTCATGCGGTGCTCCGGGTGGTGAGGGGCTCGGCGTCGGTCAGCCGCGGGACGGCGGCGAGGAGTTCGGCGGTGTACGGGTGCTCGGGCGCGGTGACGACCCGGTCGGCCGGGCCGGTCTCGACGATCCGGCCGCGGTGCAGCACGGCGATCCGGTGGCTGACCTGCCGGACCACGGCGAGGTCGTGGGCGATGAACAGGATGGCCAGGCCGAGTTCGCGCTGGAGCCGGGCGAGCAGTTCGATCACCTGCGCCTGGACCGAGACGTCCAGCGCGGAGACCGGCTCGTCGCAGATCAGCACGCTCGGTTCGGGCGCCAGGGCCCGGGCGATGCCGATGCGTTGGCGCTGCCCGCCGGAGAAGGCGCGCGGATGGCGGTCGGCGGCGGAGGGGTCGAGGCCGACCTGGGTCAGCAGTTCGGTCACCCGGCGCTCCCGCGCGGCCCGGTCGCGGTGGCCGTGCGCGATCAGCGGTTCGGCGATGATCTGCCCGGCGGTCAGCCGGGGGTTGAGCGAGGCGTACGGGTCCTGGAAGACCATCTGGAGTTCGCGCCGGGCGGCCCGTTCGTCGCCGCGGCCGAACTCCCGGCCGCGGAAGCGGATCTCGCCGCCGGTCGGCGCGTGCACCTGGACCAGGGCGCGGGCCAGCGTGGACTTGCCGGAGCCGGACTCGCCGACCAGCCCGAGGGTCTCGCCGGGGTGCAGCGCGAGGTCGACGCCGTCCAGCGCGGTGACCGGGCGCCGGCGCGGGCCGTAGGTCTTGCGCAGGCCGGTGACGGTGAGCAGCGGTTCGGCCCCGGGGGTGCTGTTGGCCGCGGCCTCGGACGGCGCCTCCAGCCGGGGGACGGCGGCCAGCAGCTGCCGGGTGTACGGGTGTTGCGGCTTGGTCAGCAGGTCGGCGGTGGTGCCGGACTCGACCACCCGGCCGTCGCGCAGCACCAGCAGCCGGCGGCAGGTCTGCGCGATCACCCCGAGGTCGTGGCTGATCACCACCAGCGCGGTGCCGCGCTCCCGGTTGATCCGGGTGAGCAGGCGCAGGATCTGCCGCTGGACGGTCGGGTCGAGCGCGGTGGTCGGCTCGTCGGCGACCAGCACCTCGGCGTCGTTGGCGAGCGCCAGGGCGATCATGACGCGCTGGCGCTGGCCGCCGGAGAACTGGTGCGGGTGGTCGCGCAGCCGGGCGGCGGCGTCCGGGATGCCGACCAGGTCGAGCAACTCGGCCGCCCGGGCGGCCCGTTCGGCCTTGCCGGCGCCGGTGCTGCCGTGCGCGCGCAGCGCCTCGTCCAGCTGGCGGCCGACGGTGAGGACCGGGTTGAGCGAGGACATCGGGTCCTGGAAGATCATCGCGATCCGGCGGCCGCGCAGGGCGCGCAGCGCGTTCTCGGGCAGCGCGGCGAGGTCCTGCCCGGCCAGTTCGACCGAGCCGCCGGTGATCCGGCCGCCGGCCGGGAGCATCCGCAGCAGGGCGAGCGCGGTGGTGGACTTGCCGGAGCCGGACTCGCCGACCAGGCCGAGGGTGTCCCCGGCGGCGAGCTCGAAGCCGACCCCGTCCACGGCGGCGGTGTCGCCGAACCGGACGGTCAGGTCGCGGACCCGCAGGACGGGCCGCTCGGTGGTGGTGCTCATCGGCGGATCCCCCGGTTCAGGGCCTCGGCGATCAGCGTGAAGCCGAGCACCAGCGCGGTGGTGGCGGCCAGCGGGACGGCCGCGAAGGTCGGATGGGTGTCGAGGTAGCCGACGGACTGGCTGAGGATCGAGCCCAGGGTCGGCTCCGGCGGGCGGACGCCGAGCCCCAGGAAGCTCATCCCGCCCTCGATGAAGACGCCGATCGCCAGGGCCACGGCGGTCTGCACGATCAGCGGGTCGACGGCGTTCGGGACGACGTGCCGCAGCAGCACCCGCCGCCGGGAGGCGCCGCCGACCCGGGCCGCCAGCGCGTACTCGCGTTCGCGCTGGACCAGGATCCCGGCGCGCAGCTGCCGCCCGAAGCCGGGGACCTCGGCGAGCGCGATGACGATGAACACCGGCCAGCGGCCCGGCCCGAGCACGGCCGTGACGGCGAGCGCCAGGATGAGGCCGGGGAAGGCCAGCACCAGGTCGAAGGAGCGCTGGACGGCGACGTCCGCCCACCGGTGCGAGGCGGCGAGCAGGGCGAGCGCGCTGCCCAGCAGCGCGCCGGCCGGCACCGCGCCGAACACCAGCAGCAGGTCGGTGGTGATGCCGTGCAGGACCCGGCTGAAGAGGTCCCGGCCGAGGTCGTCGGTGCCGAACGGGTGCTCGGCGCTGGGCCCGGCGAGGGCGAGCGCGCTCTGCGCGTTCGGGTCGAGGTCGGTGAGCAGCGGGGCGAGCAGTCCGGCCAGGGCGACCACGCCGACCAGGGCGAGGCCGGTCAGGCCGCGGCCGGTGAGCAGCCCGGCGAGGTAGCGGTTGCGGGCGCGCGGGGCGCGTCCGGCGGTGGCGTCGGCGGTGAGGGCGGTCATCGGTTACTCCCACCGGATCCGGGGGTCGAGCCAGGCGTACACCAGGTCGGTGAGCAGCTGGACGGTGACGTAGACGGCGACGATCAGCAGCAGGAGGTCCTGGACGACGGGGTAGTCCCGGCGCAGCACGCCCTGTTCGATCAGCTGGCCGAGCCCCGGCCAGGCGAAGATCCGCTCGACCAGCACGGCCCCGGCGATCAGGTGGCCGATCTGCAGGCCGAGCACGGTGACGGCGGAGGGCAGCGCGTTGGGCAGGGCGTGCCGCCAGACGATCCGGCGGCGGGAGACGCCGGCCGCGGTGGCGGTGCGCACGTAGTCCTCGGCGAGGGCGCGTTCGATGCCGTCCTTGAGGTAGCGGGCGAGTACGGCGGCGCTCGGCAGGGCGAGGCAGACGGCGGGCAGCAGCAGGTACTGGAGCGCGAGGTCGGGGGCGTCGAGCAGCGACTCGTGGCCGCCGGCGGGCAGCAGGCCGAGGGTGACCGCGAACAGCAGCACCAGCAGCACGCCGGTGACGAACGGCGGCACGGCCAGCACGGCGGTGGTGAACGCCCGCACCGCGGCGGCGACCGGGCGGCGCCGTGCGGTGGCGCCGAGCACGCCCAGCGGCAGGGCCAGCAGCACCACCAGCAGCAGCGCGCCGACGGTGAGCTGGGCGGTGGCGGCCAGGCCGTCGCCGATCAGGTCGGCGACCTGGCCGCCGATCGCGTAGCTGGGCCCGAGGTCGCCGGTCAGCACGTCGCCGAGCCAGCGCAGGTACTGGCCGAGCAGCGGCTGGTCGAGGCCGAGCCGGGCCCGGATGGCGGCCACGGCCTGCGGTCCGGCGTCCGGTCCGGCCAGCGTGGTGGCCGGGTCGCCGGGGATGAGGCGCAGGATCAGGAAGACCAGGAAGGAGGCGAGGAGGAGGACGAGCAGTCCGGAGGGGAGCCGCTTGAGGAGGAAGCTTCGCATCGGGTCGGGCCGTCCGCTCAGGCCGTGAGGTAGGCGTCGTCGAGGTTGAGGTAGCCGAACTTGTTGAGGGTGACGCCGCGGGCCTTGGCGCCGGCGACCTCGGTGAGCCCGGCTATCGCGAGGTCGATCACGAACTGCTCGTCCAGCAGCACCTCGGTGACCTGCTGGTAGAGCGCCTTGGCCTCGGAGCTGTCGCTGTCCGGCCGCTGCCAGGCCCGCCGCACGATGTCGGTGTAGCCGGGGGAGCTGAAGTGCGAGCTGTTCTTGGCCTCGTTGAACGGGTAGGCGCTGACCGCCAGGGTGGCGGGGTGCAGCTGGGCGAAGCCGTGGCTCAGCGTCCACAGGGCGGGCATGCTCTGCGCGATCAGCTGCTTCTGCATGGTCGGCGAGTCGGTGGGCTGGAGCACCGTCTCGATGCCGACCTGCTTGAGGTCGTACTGGAGGATCTGGGCGATCGCGGTGTTGCCGGGGTCGTTGGAGTGCGCGAACGGCAGGGTGATGCCGCTGAGTCCGGCGTCCTTGAGCAGCTGCCGGGCCTTCTCCGGGTCGTGCCGGTAGCGGGCGGCGGCGTCAGCGCTGTACGCGGGGGAGGACTTGGGCCACGGCGTGGCGGAGACGGTGCCGTAGCCGCCGAGCGCCTGCTGGACCAGCCGGTCGCGGTCGACGGCCCAGGCGATCGCCTGCCGGACCCGCTTGTCGGAGACGTGCTCGGCGGTGAGGTTGGCGCCGATGTAGTAGGCGCCGGCGCCGGTGTCGTACGGCGTGATCCGGAACTGCGGGTCGCTCTTGAGGGTGGCGATGTCCTTGCCGCGGACGCTGAAGGACAGGTGGGTCTGGCCGGTCTTGAGCGAGGAGAGCAGCGACTCGGTCTGCGGGATGATCCGGATCTCGACGCCGTCCAGGTACGGGCGGCCCGGGTTCCAGTACTTGTCGTTGCGGGCGAAGGTGAGCGAGCTGCCGGGCTTGCGCTCGGTGAAGGTGTAGGGGCCGGTGCCGATCAGCTTCGTCCCGGCGAACGCCTCCTCGACGCTCTCCCGATCGGGGATGATCATGAACTCGAAGAGGTCGAAGAGGTTGCTCACCGGGTGCGCCAGGACCAGGGTGAGCTCGAAGTCGCCGTTCTTGCGGAAGTCCGTGACGGCGGCGGCGGTCGACCGCAGCTGCGCCGAACGGGCCGGGTTCTGCAGGTTCTTGACCGCGAAGACCACGTCGTCGGCGGTGAACCGGCGGCCGCTGTGGAAGGTCACGTCCTCGCGCAGCTTGAGCGTGACGCTGCCGCCGTCCGGGGCGACCTGCCAGGAGGTGGCGAGCTCGGGCTGCGGCTGGAGCCGGTCGTCGTACCGGGTCAGGGTGTTGAAGACGAGCCGCTGGACGAGCGTGTTGGCGCTCTGGGCGAAGAGCAGGGCCGGGGTGAAGTCGACGCCGGCGCCGACCGTGAGGACGCCGCCGCGGCGCGGGCCCGACGCGTCGCCCGCGTCCTTGGCGGCGCTGGCGGTGTCGGCCGCCGAACGGCAGGCGGCCAGGGTCAGCAGGCCGACGCCGGCCAGGCCGCCGCGGAGCAGGGTCCGGCGGGACGGGCCGGGGGCGGTGGGGAAGGTGGTCACGAGTGGAAGTCCTCTGCGGGGAAGCGGCGGGAAGGCTGCTGCGGGGAAGCTGCGGGGAAGGTCGGTCGGAGGTCAGCCGCGCGTCAGGGCGCGGATCGGCCGGGCGTACAGGGCGCCGAGCGCCGCGGCCCCGGCGGCGACGGCCAGGACGTCGGCGCCGCGCTGCTGGGCGATCAGCAGGTCGGCGTCCCGGCGCAGGTGCGAGCGGAGCGCGAACTCGGTGCGGACGACGTCGAGGTAGGCCCCGTCCAGCAGGGCGAAGGTCTCGGTCAGCACCAGCAGGTCGGGGTTGACCACGTCGGCCAGCAGGGCGAGCGCGCGGCCGACCAGCTCGGCCCGGTGCCGGACCAGCTTGTCGGCGCGCGGGTCGCCCGCCAGCACGGCCGCCGTGAACGCGGCGCGGTCCGGCCGTTCGGTGATCCCTTCGGCGGCCGCCGCCTCGAACAGCGTGGTGTCCGAGGCGGCGACCGCCAGACAGCCGGTCCGGCCGCAGTGGCAGAGCGCGTCGCTGTCCGGCACCGGCAGGTGGGCGACGTCCCCGGTCGGCGAGGCCGGGCCGACGTGCACCGTGCCGGCCACCGCGAGCGCCGCGTCCACCACGTGGCCGACGAACAGGTGCACCATCGAGCGGCGGGCCGCCGGGTGGCCGAACAGGATCTCCGCCTGGGCCAGCGCCCGGGCGTGGTTGTCCACCTGGACCGGCAGCCCGGAGGCCCGGCCGAGCAGCTCGCCGAGCGGCAGGTCCAGCCAATCCAGCGGATCGTGCCGGACGACCAGCCCGCGGTCGCGGTCCACCGCGCCGCCGGTCACCGCGCCCAGGCCGACCACCGTCCGGCCGTCCGGCGCGGCGGCCAGCAGCCGGGGCAGCCGGGCCAGCAGCGGCCGCAGCACGGCCTGCCCGGTCCGGCCCCGGTTGCTCAGCTCCTGCCGGTACAGCACGTTTCCGCGCAGGTCGAGGAAGGCGAAGGTGGTGAACGGGAGGCCGATGTGCAGCCCGGCCACGGCGAGCCGGTCGGGGTCGACGTCCACCGGCAGCTGCGGTCGGCCCACCGTGCCGGCGCCGCCGCCCGCCAGCTCGGGCCGCTCGCGGAGCAGCCCGAGCCGGGACAGGTCGACCACCTGCCGGGACACCGCGGCGGGGCTCAGCCCGGTGAGCGCGGCGACCCGGCTGCGGGCCAGCGGCCCGTGGTCCAGCACCGTCCGCAGCACGGCGGCGGCGTTGACGTCCCGCCGCTCGTCCCCGCTGCGCGGGCGTTCGGCGGCGCCGGTGGTGGTGAACATCGGCTTCCCTCCGTCCGGTTCGGTGCTCAGCGGTCCTGGGTCTCCAGCTCCTCGGCGGGGACCAGCCCGGCCACCCGCGGCGGCTCGGCCGGCTCCAGCAGCCGGCTCGGCGCGCCGTCCACGCCCACCGGCAGGTCGCCGTCCAGGGTGATCCGGCGGACCAGCCGCGGCTCGTCGCCGTAGTCGTTGACCGCGTAGTGCTGGGTGGCCCGGTTGTCCCAGAGCGCGACGTCGCCGACCTGCCAGTCCCAGCGGACGGTGTTCTCCAGCCGCTCCACGTAGCGCTGGAACAGGGCGATCAGCGCCTTGCCGTCGGCCCCCGCGACGCCCTGGATCCGCTGCGCGAAGGCGCCCAGCAGCAGGGTCTTCTCACCGGTCACCGGGTGCACCCGGACCACCGGGTGCTCGGTCTTGAACGCGGTCGACACGAACACCTTGCGGAACAGCTCGGCGATCTCCGCGTTGTCCGCCAGCTCCGGGCGCAGCGCCAGGCTGGCCGCGTAGTCGTAGTCGTTGGTGTGCACCGCGCGCAGCGACTCGGCCAGCACCTTCAGCGGCTGCGGCAGGTCCTGGTAGGCGGCGGCGGTGTTGGCCCACACGGTCGAGCCGCCGGCCGGCGGCAGCTCCAGCGCGCGGAGGATGGACGCCTTCGGGTAGGACGGCACGAAGGTGACGTCGGTGTGCCAGTTGTTGGCGCGCACGCCCTTGGTGGCGTCCAGCTCGAAGACGTACCGGCCGTCCGCGCTGGGCACCGTGGGGTGGCCCACCGGGTGGCCCAACAGGCGGGCGAACGCCTCGTGTTCGGCGTCGTCCAGGTGCTGCTGGCCGCGGAAGAACAGCACCTTGTGCTGGTACAGGGCGGCCTCGATCGCGGCGACGGTCCCGGCGGGCAGGTCGCCGCCGAGGCGGACGTCGTGCACGACCGCGCCGATCCGGCCGGCGGCGGGGGTGAGGCGGAGCTCGGTGACGGTTCCGGACATGACGGATCCTCGACTCTCGTATCTCGTACGGAGGTGAAAAGGGGAAGGGGGTGCCCCGGCGGCGGACGCGGGCAGGGCGGAGCGCGAACGATGCGCGGGTGGCTACGGGTCCGTATGAGGGGGACCGGCGGCGGGATCAGCGGGTGAGCGCGGCGGGACAACAGCGACGGCGGCGGGCCGGGCGAACGATGCTCATCGGCCCTCCTTCCGGGACGCTGCGACTGGGCTCGGCGCTCATCGTGCTGAGGCGCCCGGCCAGCTGTCAATCACGTGTTCTGCCTGCTGGACAGGGGTGTTGCGGCCGTGTGACGCCCCGTTGCGGGCGATGGCGGGCGGACGACGGCGGCGTGTTCCCGCCTGTCGGGGCCGTGTCGGGAGGACTAACTTTCGCAGCGGAAGTAACCCCCGCGGGCAGCGAGAAGGCCCGCCCGGACGCGCGTCCGGACGGGCCTTCGCACTGCGGCAAGGATCCAAGAGACAGGCCCTAGCGGAGGAACGCCGCCACCGTCTCCGCGAACAGGTCGGCGTCGTCCAGCCACGGAAAGTGGCCGGCGCCCGGCAGGACGGCGAACTCGGCGCCGGGGAACATCCCGGCCACCTCGGCGACGGCCTTCGGCGGGGCGCTGATGTCCACCTCGCCGGCCAGCACCAGCACGCGCGCCGTGAAGGCGGCGAGTGCGGCCCGGGTGGCCGGCGGGTCGAAGGCGCCCTCGGAGGCGAAGACGGCGGCGGCCTCGTTGTTGCGCTGCTCGTCCCCGGCGTCCCGGTGCGCGCGGGCCCGCTCGTCCCAACGCCCGTACATGAACGGGGTGATGGCGGGCCAGTCGGCCGGGCCGCCGCGGCCCTCGGTAACCGCCTCCAGCGCCGCGTACGCCTCGGCGAACCACGGCTCGCCCTGCCGCAGCCGGGCCGTCTCGCGGCGGGTCTCGCCGTCGATGGTCACCCCGAGCGCGAACACCGAGGGCGTGAGCAGCGCCAGCCGGGACACCCGCTCGGGGTGGTGCTCGGCGTAGCGGACGGCGAGGTTGGCACCGGCCGAGTGGCCGAGGATGTCGACGCGCTCCAGCCCGAGGTGCAGGCGCAGTGCCTCGACGTCCTCGACCTGCCGGTCGCAGCGGTAGGAGGACGGGTCGGCGGGGACGGCGGAGCTGCCGGTGCCGCGCGGGTCGAGGAAGAGCAGCCGGCGTCCGGCCCGGGCGGCGAGTCCGCCCAGGTCGGCGAGGTAGCGCGAGTCCTGCATGGGGCCGCCGGGGAGGCAGACGACGGGGTCGCCGTCGGCCTCGCCCTCGACGCGGTAGGCGAGCGTGGTGCCGTCGGGGGTGGAGAAGGTGTGCATGACAGTGATCTTGTCAGGCTGCCCTTTCGGACACAATGGCCTGCCCGCCCGGCCCGCCCGTCGGACCTGCCCGTCAGGCCGCCCCCAGCAGGCGGGCGAAGTCCAGGCCGAGGCTGCCGAGCACGGGGAGGGCGCCGAGGTCGGTGATCGCGCCGACCGGAATGCTGTACCCCTGGTTGACCTCGCGCAGCAGGTCGGGGGTGGCGGCGGCGGGCGCGGCCGCGGTGGCGGCGAGCGTGGTGGTGAGCACGGCGGTGAGGGTGGCGAGCAGGGCGGTGCGGCGCACGGGGGCCTCCGGAGGCAGCGGAACGGGCGCCCTGTGAACGGCCGGGTGATCGTGCGGTCACGTATCGTCCCCCTTTCGGCCGCTTAAGTAAACTTTCCTGCCTTGTGTTCATGACAACACATCAGATGTCTGTACCACTTGCCCCGGCCGCGCCTACCGTCCTTTCCAATCAACCCAACTGGGAGGGCACACATGCGAGTTGTCCCGAACCTCCGGATCCTGGCCGGCGTTCCGCTGGCCGCCGCCGCGCTCCTCGCCCTGAGCGCCGGCACCGCGAGCGCCGCGATACCGATCAACAAGCCCATGACCGGGAAGGCCACCTACTACAACGACGCCGGCTACGGCGCCTGCGGCACCCAGATCAACGCCGCCACCCAGATGCTGGTCGCCGTCTCGCACACCTGGTGGACCACCGCCAACCCCAACAACGACCCGGTCTGCAAGGGCATCTCGGTCAAGGTCACCTACAAGGGCAAGACCGTCACCGTCCCGGTCAAGGACCAGTGTCCGTCCTGCGACTCGACCCACATCGACCTCAGCCAGCCCGCCTTCGCCAAGCTCGCCAACCTCGACCTCGGCGTGCTCAACGGCCTGACCTGGCAGTTCGTCAAGACCGGCTTCGCCGGCGAGACCATCCCGGTCTCCGAGCCGATCACCGGCTCCACGATCGGCTGACCGGACCCGAACGCCCCGCCTGCCCCGTCCACGGGGCGGGGCAGGCGGGGGGCGGCGGGGCAGGAGAGGGCAGGCCGTCACGCCCCGGTGTACGCCGCCAGGTGCTCGCCGGTCAGCGTGGACCGGGCCGCGACCAGCTCCGCCGGGGTGCCCTCGAAGACGACCCGGCCGCCGTCGTGACCGGCCCCCGGACCGAGGTCGATGATCCAGTCCGCGTGCGCCATCACCGCCTGGTGGTGCTCCACCACGATCACCGACTTCCCGGAGTCGACCAGCCGGTCCAGCAGACCGAGCAGCTGCTCGACATCGGCCAGGTGCAGCCCGGTGGTCGGCTCGTCCAGGACGTACACCCCGCCCTTGTCCGCCATCCGGGTCGCCAGCTTCAGCCGCTGCCGCTCCCCGCCGGACAGCGTGGTCAGCGGCTGACCGAGGCTCACATAGCCGAGGCCCACGTCGACCAGCCGGGTCAGGATGCGGTGCGCGGCGGGGGTGCGGGCCTCGCCGTCCGCGAAGAACGCCGCCGCCTCCGTCACCGGCATCGCCAGCACCTCGCTGATGTCCCGCCCGCCGAACCGGTACTCCAGCACCGAGGCGTCGAACCGCCGCCCCTCGCAGTCCTCGCAGGTGGTGGCCACCCCGGCCATCATCGCGAGGTCCGTGTAGACCACGCCCGCGCCGTTGCAGGTCGGGCAGGCGCCCTCCGAGTTGGCGCTGAACAGGGCCGGCTTCACCCCGTTGGCCTTGGCGAAGGCCTTCCGGATCGGGTCGAGCAGCCCGGTGTAGGTGGCCGGGTTGCTGCGCCGCGAGCCGCGGATCGGGCTCTGGTCGACCGACACCACCTCCTCGCCGGGAGGAATCGAGCCGTGCACCAGGGAGCTCTTGCCGGAACCCGCCACCCCGGTCACCACGCACAGCACCCCGAGCGGGATGTCGACGTCCACCTTCCGCAGGTTGTGCGACGTCGCCCCGCGGATCGCCAGCGCGCCGGTCGGCTTCCGCACGGACTCCTTCACCGCCGCCCGGTCGTCCAAGTGCCGGCCGGTCACCGTCGCGGCGGCCCGCAGCCCCTCCACCGACCCCTCGAAGCAGACCGTGCCGCCCGCCGAACCCGCGCCCGGACCGAGGTCCACGACGTGGTCGGCGATCGCGATCACCTCCGGCTTGTGCTCCACCACCAGCACCGTGTTGCCCTTGTCCCGCAGGCGCAGCAGCAGGCCGTTCATCCGCTGGATGTCGTGCGGGTGCAGGCCCGTGCTGGGCTCGTCGAACACGTACGTCACATCGGTGAGCGAGGAGCCGAGGTGGCGGATCATCTTCACCCGCTGCGCCTCGCCGCCCGACAGGGTGCCGGCCGCGCGGTCCAGCGAGAGGTAGCCGAGGCCGATCTCGACGAAGGAGTCCAGGGTCTGCCGGAGCACGGCCAGCAGCGGCGCCACCGAGGGCTCGGACAGCCCGCGCACCCACTCGGCGAGGTCGCTGATCTGCATCGCGCACGCGTCGGCGATGCTGATCCCGGCGACCTTCGAGGACCGGGCCGCCGCGGTGAGCCGGGTGCCCTCGCAGTCGGGGCAGGCGCTGAACGTCACCGCCCGGTCCACGAACGCCCGGATGTGCGGCTGCATCGCCTCCCGGTCCTTGGAGAGGATCGACTTCTGGACCTTGGGGATCAGTCCCTCGTAGGTGAGGTTGATGCCGTTGATCTTCACCTTGGTCGGCTCGCGGTGCAGGAAGTCCCGCAGCTCGGCCTCGGTGTAGTCGCGGATCGGCTTGTCCGGGTCGAGGAAGCCGGAGCCGCTGTAGATCCGCACCATCCAGCCGTCGCCGGTGTAGCCGGGGATGGTGATCGCGCCCTCGGCCAGCGACTTCGCGTCGTCGTACAGCTGGGTGAGGTCGATGTCGGAGACGGCGCCGCGGCCCTCGCAGCGCGGACACATGCCGCCGGTGACGCTGAAGCTGCGCCGCTCCTTCACCGTCTGCCCACCGCGCTCCACGGTGACCGCGCCCGCCCCGCTGATCGAGGCGACGTTGAAGGAGAACGCCTTGGGCGAGCCGATGTGCGGCTGCCCGAGCCGGCTGAACAGGATCCGCAGCATCGCGTTGGTGTCGGTCGCGGTGCCGACGGTGGAGCGCGGGTCGGCGCCCATCCGCTGCTGGTCGACGATGATCGCGGTGGTCAGCCCGTCGAGGACGTCGACCTCCGGCCGGGCCTGGGCGGGCATGAAGTTCTGCAGGAAGGCGCTGTAGGTCTCGTTGATCAGCCGCTGCGACTCGGCCGCGATGGTGTCGAAGACCAGCGAGCTCTTCCCCGAGCCGGAGACCCCGGTGAACACCGTCAGCCGGCGCTTGGGGATCTCGATGCTGACGTCCTTGAGGTTGTTCTCCCGCGCGCCGTGCACCCGGATCAGGTCGTGACTGTCGGCGGCGTGCTGCTCGGGTGACTGCTCGCCCGTCCTGGCGGTGCTCATCGTGTCTCCGGTTCCTCTCGCGGTGCCGTCCCCGCCGATCCAACCATCCGGGTACGACAGAGGGGGCCCCGGACGCCGCTTAGGCCGGTCGGCGCTTGTCCGCTGGCGGCCCGGGGGAGGAGACCGGACGGTGGTGGCGGGGACCGGGACGGCGGGAGGTGAGCGCGGGTGCGGATCCGGCGGGTGCTGGTGGGCGCGGCCGCCCTGGTACTGGGCCTGGCCGCGTTGCCGGCGACGGCCTTCGGCGCGCGGCCGGGGTGGGCGGTGGCCGTGGTGGACCAGGCCTCGCGGCGGGTGCTGGTCCTGCAGAGCGCCGAGGAGCTCATACCCTACCGCGGCCCGGACCGGCTGCCGGTGGTCTGGTCCTGGTCGGCGGACACCGCCGGCGACGTCAACGACCTGGAACCGAAACGCAGTTGGTCGCTTCCCGACGAGGCGAAGCAGCGGGTCCGGCACGGCCGCCGCTACCTGCTCACCACCGCCTCCGGCGGCCTGGCCGCCGTCGTCGACACCGCGACCGGCGCCGCCTACTGGGCCGCCGACACCGGTCCGCACGCCAATCCGCACAGCATCGAACTGCTCCCGGACGGGAACGTGGCCGTCGCCGCCTCCACCGGCGGCTGGGTCCGGCTGTACACCGCCTCGCGCGGGCCGCGCAGCACCGGGTACGCCGAGTTCCGGCTGCCGGGCGCGCACGGCGTGCACTGGGACGCGCGGAGCCGGCTGCTCTGGGCGCTCGGGGACGACACGCTGACCGCGCTGCGGGTCACCGGCCCGCCGGACGCGCCGGTGCTCGCCGCCGTCCGGACGGTGCCGCTGCCGGAGCCGGGCGGGCACGACCTGGCGCCGGTGCTGGCCGAGCCCGGACGCTTCTGGGTGAGCACCGGCGGGCACCTGTGGCGCTACGACCCGGCGGCGGACCGCTTCACCCGGGTCCGGCTGACCGGTGGGCAGGACGGGCGGGGGATCAAGAGCGTGGGCGACGAACCCGGCAGCGGGCGGCTGCTCACCACCGCCCCGGATCACGCCGGACCCTGTTCCTGGTGCACCTCGGTGCTCACCCTGCACCGCCCGGGGGCCGAGCGGACGCTGCCCGGCACCCGCCTCTACAAGGCGCGCTGGTGGACCAGTTGGGGGAGCGGGGCATGACCGGTGGGACTATGGGACCGGTCTGGCATTCGGGGGATGCGGCTGATTTTATGCAGCGCCAAACTACTCCAATGGTGGTCAGTTTCCGCTCTGCTTCCGTATACCTTCCGGTAGCCGCCCGGGCTGGGATAGCGTCAATGGCGCCGGGGGGACTCGAACCACTCGATCGGTTCGACCATCAAAGAATGCCATCCATTCAGGGAGAGAACTGTGCCCGATTTCCTTTCGGAAAACCGGTCGGAGACCGTCGACGAGCTGCGGCTCGCGGTCGACTCGCTGGCCGCGTTCCCGGCCCGCGGCGGGACCCGCGGGGCCGATGTCCCGGAACGCCTCGCGGCGGTCGCCGAGCTCTGCCGGGCGGTCGACGGGGTGCTCGACAGCCTGGTCGTCCAGGCCGCCGCCGAGGCCGCCGAGGAGGGCTGGACGGCCGCCCGGATGGCGTCCGAACACGCCGTCTACTACGCCAGGTTGCAGCGGGCGCTGCTGCCCGCCGGGACCGCGGCCAAGCAGCAGTGAGCGCGGCGCACGCCCATCCGGCGGACGCCCGCGCGCACGTCCTGGCCTGCCCCACCCGGTGGAGCGACGTCGACGAGAACGGGCACATCAACAACGCCCGGCTGGTCTCCTACGTCCAGGAGGGAATTTACGACCTGTTCTGCCACCACGCGATCGCGGTCCGGGAATCGCTATTCCCGTCCGGATTCCTGATCGCCCGGCACGAGATCGATTATCTGGAACAGCTGTACCACCGGCCGGAGCCTTTGCTGGTGAAGTTGACGGTTGAACGGCTGGGGCGCAGTTCCGCGCATGTCGTGGTCAATGTCTGTCGTGATCCGCACACCTTTATGCGGGCCCGGACGGTGGTGGTCGCCCGGGACGAGGTCTCCGGCCGGTCCCGCACGCTCAGCCCGTCCGAGCGGCGCTTCCTCTCCGGGTTCCTGCCGAAGGAGCAGGCGGCCGAGGCGGCGGTCTCGCCGGCCCGGGTGGCGGTGAAGGCACCGCGCGGCTCGCTCGCCGGGTCCGGCTCGGGCCACCACCAGCCCCGCCGACGCCTGCCGGGCCTCGGCACCTCGAACCGGGACGTCCCGGTGGGGCCGTACCACCACCGCACGCGCTGAACCGCCGCACGCCCGATCGCACGACGCTCGATCGCAGGACGCTCGAACGCAGGACGCCGAACCGCCGCGCACGCTGAACGGCCGAGTACGCTGGACGGTCGCGCGGGGCGACGCCGGGCACAGGAAGTCGACTGGGGCTTCTTCCTGTGCAAGCCGGTGACCCGGGCAAGCCGGCGGCCATGGCGGGCGGACCCGGCGCGGTCCGGGCGGGTCAGCGGCCCGAGGGCGCGTCCTGGGCGAGGCCGACGGTGGCGCGGAACAGCTCCGCGCCCGGGCCGGTGAGGTGGACCGGGGTGGTGGTCGGCCGCAGATAGGCGGAGCGGCCCCGGGGGAGCGCCAGGGTGGTGCCGTCGGGAGCGTGCAGCCGGGCCTCGCCCGAAGTGCAGAGCAGGATCTGCGGGACGGCCGCGCGGTCGACCCGCACGGGGGCGCCGGCCAGTCGCAGCCGGGAGAGGTGGAACTCGGCGGCGGGGGAAGGGTAGTGGGTCTCGGTGCCGTCGCCGTCGGCGATGGGCTCGCCGGTCAGCACGGCCGGCTCGGCGGGGCGGAAGTCGGTCACCGCGAGCAGCCCGGCCACATCCACGTGCTTGGGGGTCAGCCCGCAGCGCAGCACGTTGTCCGAGTTGGCCATCAGCTCGACGCCCATCCCGTGCAGGTAGGCGTGCGGCACCCCCGCGCCCAGGAAGACCGCCTGCCCGGCCCGCAGCCGGACGTGGTTGAGCAGCAGCGCCGCGACCAGACCCGGGTCACCGGGGTAGTCACGGCCGGCCCGGGCGTACCCGGCGCAGGCGGGTGTTCAAGGACCGCGGGCACAAGCCCGAACTGCTTTGCGCGCTCGGTGACTTCGAGGCGCTGTGCGGGTTCCGCCCGGCCGCCGCGACGG
>NZ_JBFBDO010000114.1:0-25962 GCF_040683335.1 Kitasatospora sp. NPDC093806 | reverse complement strand
CGGCCGCCGAACCCGGCGCACCGGCCGTCCGACGCGGCGCCCGCCGGTACCCGGCCGGGTCCCCGGCCGTGCCGGCACCGTCCTCGGCGCCCTCGGCGCCACCCTCGGCACGTCCAGCATCCGTCCGGCCACCAGGGGCACCGGAGGCACCGGCACCGCCGGAACCACCTACGCCGACACCGGCGCCGGCACCGTCCCCGGTGCCCGCACCACCCTCGACACCCTCGGCGCCGTCCGCTTCACCGACGCCGTTGACCGCCCGCGCGGTCTCCGGTCTGGGCGCCTCGACGGCCGAACGCGACGCGAGGGACGGCGACAGCGCCATCCCGCCGGTGGTTCGGAACAGCTCGTCGGCACCCGGGAGACTCACTCGGCGGGGCGGCACCGGTCGAGCACCTCCCTGGCGAGCTGGCGGTAGGCGGCGGCACCGACCGAATTGGTCGCGTACGTCGTGATCGGCTCGCCGGCGACCGTGGTCTCCGGGAAGCGCACGGTCCGCCCGATGACGGTGTGGAAGACGTGCTCGCCGAACGCCTCGACGACGCGCGCCAGCACCTCGCGGCTGTGCACGGTGCGCGAGTCGTACATGGTGGCGAGGATGCCGTCCAGGCGCAGCTCGGGGTTGAGCCGCTCGCAGACCTTCTCGATGGTCTCGGTGAGCAGCGCGACGCCGCGCAGCGCGAAGAACTCGCACTCCAGCGGCACGATGACGCTGTGAGCGGCGGTCAGCGCATTGACCGTCAGCAGGCCCAGCGAGGGCTGGCAGTCGATGATGACGTAGTCGTAGTCGGGCAGCAGCGGCTTCAGGGCGCGCGCCAGCGCGGACTCCCGGGCCACCTCGCTGACCAGCTGCACCTCGGCGGCGGAGAGGTCGATGTTGGACGGCAGCAGGTCCATGCCCGGCACGGCCGTCTTCAGCAGCACCTCATCGGCCGTCAGTCCACGCTCCATGAGGAGGTTGTAGACGGTGACGTCGAGCTCCATCGGGTTGACGCCGAGTCCGACGGAGAGAGCGCCCTGCGGGTCGAAGTCGACGAGCAGCACGCGGCGGCCGTACTCGGCGAGCGCCGCGCCCAGGTTGATGGTCGACGTGGTCTTGCCGACGCCGCCCTTCTGGTTGCACATCGCGATGATCTGCGCGGGGCCGTGCTCGGCCACCGGCGCGGGGATCGGGAAGTACGGCAGCGGACGTCCGGTGGGGCCGACCCGCTCGCGGCGCTGGCGCGCGGCGTCGGGGGCCAGCGTGGCGGCGTACTCCGGGTCCGGCTCGTACTCGGCGTCGGGGTCGTCGTAGGCGCCGTAGGCGAACTCGCCGTAGGCCAGGCCGTGGGCCGGCAGTTCGGCGTCGTAGTCGGTCACCGTGGTCACCTGTGCTGTGTTCTGGCGTGCTTCGAAGGTACGGAGTGCGACCGAGCCGACCTCGGCCGAGCCCACGGAGGGCTGCCGGGCCCCGGACTCCTCACTCGGCTGGCCGGCGGTGAGCTCCGCCAGTCCTGGCTGACCACCCCCGGGAGCAAATGTCGACTCATTCACAAGTCGTCTTACCTCCTTGGGCATCCAGGACTCTATGTCGATTCGTCAGCGTGGCAGCATGCCGACGGTTTGCGACTCTAGGCCGTTCAAGGCGTTCGCAGCAACACAATCCACGGTAGTCGGCAGGATGTGTCGACTATCAGGCGACCCTCTGTCAAGGGATGCGCGGGCCCTTGACCCTAACGTTTCCGCGGGCGGGCGACGTGGCGGGTGACGCGACCGACCCACATTGACGACAGAGCGACCCACCCGTGTCACCACCGGGGTCACCCCCGATGTCAGCACGGGATTCACCGCTCGTTCACATCGGATCCGGAGGTCGGCCGTCCCCCCTTCCACCCCTCTTCCATCCCGATTCCATCCTTCTTCCGTCCTTCTTCATCCCCCCGGCGAACGGGCATGGCGAAGCCCCCGGCCCGTGGGTGATCGGGCCGGGGGCGAAGCCGGTGTTCACGCTCAGGCGAGCACGGACTCCAGGGAGACGGACTCCAGGCCGAAGGCCTCGGCGACGGCGCCGAAGGTGATCTGGCCCTCGTGCACGTTCAGGCCCTTGGCCAGCGCGGCGTCGCGGCGCAGCGCCTCCTTCCAACCGCGGTTGGCCAGCTCGACGACGTAGGGCAGCGTCGCGTTGGTCAGCGCGTAGGTGGAGGTGTTCGGGACGGCGCCCGGCATGTTGGCCACGCAGTAGAAGACCGAGTTGTGGACCTCGAAGGTCGGCTCGGCGTGCGTGGTCGGGTGCGAGTCCTCGAAGCAGCCGCCCTGGTCGATGGCGATGTCGACGAGCACGGAGCCCGGCTTCATGCGGGAGACCAGCTCGTTGGTGACGAGCTTCGGGGCCTTGGCGCCCGGGATCAGCACGGCGCCGATCACCAGGTCGGCCTCCACGACGGCCTTCTCCAGCTCGAAGGAGTTGGACATGATCGCCTTGATCTTCGTGCCGAAGATCTTGTCGGCCTCGCGCAGCTTGTTGATGTCGCGGTCGAGCAGGGTCACGTCGTAGCCCATGCCGATGGCGATGGTGGCCGCGTGCCAGCCGGAGACGCCACCGCCGATGACGACGGCCTTGGCCGGGTGGGTGCCGGGCACGCCGCCGGGCAGGGTGCCGCGGCCGCCGGCCGGACGCATCAGGTGGTAGGAGCCGACCTGCGGGGCCAGGCGGCCCGCGACCTCGGACATCGGGGCGAGCAGCGGCAGGGCGCCGTTGGCGAGCTGCACGGTCTCGTACGCGATGGCGGTGGTGCCGGAGGCGACCAGCGCGTCGGTGCCGGCCCGGTCGGCCGCCAGGTGCAGGTAGGTGAAGAGCGTCTGGCCCTTGCGCAGGCGGTGGTACTCCTGCGCGATGGGCTCCTTGACCTTCAGCAGCAGGTCGGCGGTGGCCCACACCTCGTCGGCGGTGGGGAGGATGGTGGCGCCGGCGGCCACGTACTCCTCGTTGGGGATCGAGGAGCCGACACCGGCGTTGTCCTCGATGTAGACCTCGTGTCCGTTGCGGACCAGCTCATGCACGCCGGCGGGCGTGATGGCCACGCGGTACTCGTGGTTCTTGACCTCGCGGGGGATGCCGACCTTCACGGCTAAACACGTCCTCTTGCCATGGGGGTCCCTACCGGAGAAGACCGGCGGGCGACGCGCACGTGGGGAAGCCTCCGGAAGACACCGGGGCATGGCTCGCTGCGCGACTAGGTTTGAGTGTAATGAAGCCCAGGCGGCCTGTCAGCCTTCCAAAGTTTATAAATCCGCCGGACACATTGGCAGGTTCGTAGGCTTCCTGAGTGATCTTCCTGCCAAAGCCCTACCGACCGGGCATCTTCGACAATACTCCCGAACCACCCACTACCACCCGGCGACGGCCCGTTCCCGCAGCTCCGCGAGGGCCGCGCCGACGACCTCCCGGCCGCGTTCGTCGCCGAGCCTGCGCAGCACCGCGAGCGAGGCCCGGTACTCCCGCTCGGCCTCCTCGAACCGGCGCTGGGCGGCGTGCGCCTCGGCCACCCGGGCCAGCAGCCGGGCCTCCGCGGCCCGGTCGCCCATCGACTGCCGGACGCCCAGCGCCCGGCCGTACCAGTCGGCGGCGCGCACCGCGTCGCCGAGCGCCCGGTGGCAGCCCGCCGCGCCCTCCAGCGCCCGGGCGCAGAGCGCCTCGTCGTCGACCGAACGGGCGTGCTCCAGGGCGGCCCGGTAGTGCCCGACGGCCTGCTCCCAGTGGCCGGCGGCGGCCTGCAGGTCCCCCAGGTTGAGCAGCGCGGCGGAGGCGCGGCGCGGTCGGCCGTGCCGCTCGGCCACCGTCAGCACCAGCTCGTGCAGCTGGTGCAGGTCGGCGGGGGCGGCCGCGCCGGTCAGCGGCAGTGCCCGGAGCAGCGCGGTGACCAGCCGGCCGGCCGAACCGTCCAGGTCGCCCTGGCCGATCGCGTCGGCGACCGCGCCGAGCAGCAGGTCGCGCTCGCCGAGCAGCCACTGCCGGGCGTGCGCGGCGGAGGTCAGCCGCAGCGGGCCGGGCAGCGGGTCCGGACCGGCGGTGTCGGCGGGGTCGAGCAGCGCCCGGGCGGACTCGGTGAGCCGGACCATCCGCTCCAGCAGCCGGGCCCGGGCCAGCTCGATCTCGGCGGGCCGGTCCTCGCGGCCGCGGAGCCGGACCAGCCGCGGGTAGAGCCGTCCGGGGACGCGGTAGCGGACGGTGCCGTCGGCGGCCGGCGGCTCCTCGGCGAGCAGCTCCCGCTCGGCCAGCGCGGCCAGCGTCGCGGCGGCCTCCGGGGCCGGGCAGCCGACCAGCGCCGAGGCGGTGCGCGGGTCCGCGCACTGGGCCGGTGCCAGGGTGAGCGCGCGCAGCATCCGGGCCTGCGGGGCCGGCAGGGCGGCGTAGGCGAGGGTGAACGCGCCGATCAGCGGGTCGTTGTCGGGCACCGGGACGGGCTCGGCGGGCTCCGGTCCGGGCCGGACCCAGGCCGCCGGGTCCCGGGCGGGCTCCGCCGGCGTCGACGCGACGACGGCGGCCCCGGCGTCCCCCTTGTCCTCCCCGCTCTCCCTGCTCCCCTTGTCGTCCTTGTTGGCCTTCCCCTCCCGTTTCCCCCGGCTCCCCGGCCCCTCCTTGGCCGGCCGGCCCTTCACCGGCTGCCCCTTCGCCTCGGCGCCTGCGGCCGGCTCGGCGGCGTCCGCCGCCGGCTCCGGAACGGCCGCCTCCGCGACGGCGCGCACCAGCTCCTGCGCCGCCTCCGTCACCGCGAGCTTCGGGTTGCCGCGCAGCCGGCCCGCCATCAGCCGCAGCGCCGCCGGCTGCGAGCCGCAGGCCTCCGCCAGATCGGCGCCGCCGACCGGGTCGCAGCTGATCCGCGTGCCGCCGACCAGGTCGCCGAGCAGTTCGCCCGCGGCCGGCCGGTCGAGGCCGCCGAGGATGACCGGGTCGATGTCCTCGATCCCGGTGAGCGGTCCGGCGGTAGTGGCGAGCACCAGGCAGCCGGGCTCGTCGGCGAGCAGCGGCCACAGCTGGCCGGCGTCCCGGACGTCGTCCAGCAGCAGCAGGACGCGCCGCCCGGCCAGCGCCTCGCGCAGCGCGACGCACACCGGCTCGTCCCGGCCGTCCGCGGCGGCCCCGGGCAGCGGGACGCCGGCGGTGTCCGCGCCGAGCTGCTCCAGCAGCCGGCGGGCGGCCCGGGCGGGCGGCACCCGGCCGCCGTCGGGGGCGGAGAGCCGGGCGAACAGCACGCCGTCGGGGTACTGGGCGGCGACGGTGACGGCGAACCGGACGGCCAGCGCGGTCCGCCCCGAACCGGGGCGCCCGGCCAGCACCAGGACGGGACTGCGGCCCTCGGCCGGGCGGGCGGCGGCGGCCCGGAGCGCGGCCAGCTCGGTGCGCCGGCCGACGAACAGGCCGGGCCCGGCGGGCAGCCGGTCCAGCCCGGGAACGCGCTCGGCGGGCGCGCCGGGCCCGGCCTCCATCGTCGCCGTCTTCCTCGCCACCCGTGCCACTCCCGACGTCACCCAGCGCTCAGCGGAGGCGGCCCGGGGACGGGGCGCCCTGTCTGCGAAGCGTAGTTCGACCGTCCGGCTCAGCCGAGGTGACATCCGGTCGTACGAACCGGTAAATCACCCCCGCGGATCAACCCCGCCCCCCGGAAGCGAGCCGAAGGGGCGCGCCGGTGCCGAAAGGGAGAAGGGCCAAGCCGCCGACGAAGGAGGTGGTGCAGTGCCCGCCGACCGTCGGCGCCGGATCGGAGCGCCCCGGAGGCGAGCCGAGCGGCATCAAGAGGTGAGCGGCATCAGGCAGTGAACGGCCGGGCCGGCCACGGGGAGTCGGCCGGGCGCAGCGCGTCCAGTCCGTCCGGGCCGTGCAGGGCCGCGTACAGCGCCAGCGTGCCGGTGATCAGGGTGGGGTTGTGCAGCCGCCCGGCGTGGATCCGCCGGACCAGCTCCTCGACCGGCACCCGCGCGGACACCAGCTCCAGCTCCTCCCCGTGCGCCTGGTAGCGCTCGCCCTCGGCCTCGGTGAGGTCGGTGGCGAGGAAGAGGCGCAGCGCCTCGTCGGTGCCGCCGGGCGAGGTGTAGAAGTCGACCAGCACCCGCCAGGTATCGGCCTTGCAGTGCGCCTCCTCGTACAGCTCGCGCTGGGCGGCGTGCAGCGGGTTCTCGCCGGGCACGTCGAGCAGGCCGGCCGGCAGCTCCCACAGGCGCTGACGGACGGGGTGGCGGTACTGGCGCAGCACGAGCACCCGCTGCCGGTCGTCCAGGGCGAGGACGGAGACCGAGCCGGGGTGGGTCTGGTAGTCGCGGCGGGCCCAGCTGCCGTCGGGCATCCGGACCTCCTCGGTGCGGACCCCGGTGACCCGGCCCTGGAAGGGCGTGCTGCTCCCCCGGACCTCCCACTCCTCCGCCGCGTCGGCGACATCCACGGTGCTGCGGTCGTCCATCTGCTCTCCCCTTTTCGTCAGTACGACACAATCTAACGCCGAACGGCGGCCCCGCGGGAATCGCGGGGCCGCCGTCCGGTGAACAGCGGGACCTACTCGGCGGTGGCCGGGTCCGCCGTCTTGATCTCGATCGCGGCCTTCACCAGACCCGCGAACAGCGGGTGCGGGCGGGTCGGACGGGACTTGAGCTCCGGGTGGGCCTGGGTGGCCACCAGGTAGGGGTGCACCTCGCGCGGGTACTCGACGTACTCGACCAGGTCGCCCTTCGGGGAGAGGCCCGAGAAGATCAGACCGGTCTTCTCCAGGTCGGCCCGGTAGGCGTTGTTGACCTCGTAGCGGTGGCGGTGGCGCTCCTCGACGTACTGCTCGCCGCCGTAGACCTCGCGGACGATCGAGCCCTCGGCGAGCTTCGCCGGGTAGAGGCCCAGGCGCATGGTGCCGCCCAGGTCGCCCTTGCCGTCGACGATGGCCAGCTGCTCGGCCATGGTGGAGATGACCGGGTGCTTGGCGGCGGCGTCGAACTCGGTGGAGTTGGCCTCGGGCAGCCCGGCCAGGTTGCGGGCGGCCTCGATGACGACGCACTGCAGGCCCAGGCAGAGGCCGAGCAGCGGGATCTTGTTCTCGCGGGCGTAGGTGATCGCGCCGACCTTGCCGTTGACGCCGCGGTCGCCGAAGCCGCCGGGGATGCAGATCGCGTCGACGTCGCCGAGCTGCTCCTGCGCGCCCTCGGGGGTCTCGCAGTCGTCGGAGGTGACCCACTTGATCTCGACCCGGGCGTTGTTGGCGAAGCCGCCGGCGCGCAGCGCCTCGGTCACCGACAGGTAGGCGTCCGGCAGGTCGATGTACTTGCCGACCAGCGCCATCTTGACGATGTGCTGCGGCTCGTGGACGCGGCGCAGCAGGTCGTCCCAGGTGGTCCAGTCGACGTCGCGGAACGGCAGGTCCAGGCGGCGGACGACGTAGGCGTCCAGGCCCTCGCCGTGCAGCACCTTGGGGATGTCGTAGATCGACTTGGCGTCGATCGCGGCGACCACGGCCTCCTCGTCGACGTCGCACATCATCGAGATCTTGCGCTTGATCGCCTGCGGGACCTCGCGGTCGGCACGCAGCACGACGGCGTCGGGCTGGATGCCGATGTTGCGCAGGGCGGCGACCGAGTGCTGGGTCGGCTTGGTCTTCAGCTCGCCCGAGGGGCCGATGTAGGGGAGCAGGGAGACGTGGACGAAGAAGACGTTGTCCCGGCCGACCTCGTGGCGGACCTGGCGGACGGCCTCCAGGAACGGCAGCGACTCGATGTCGCCGACGGTGCCGCCGACCTCGGTGATCACGACGTCGACGTCCTCGGTCGCCATCCGGCGGATCCGGGACTTGATCTCGTTGGTGATGTGCGGGATGACCTGGACGGTGTCGCCCAGGTACTCGCCGCGGCGCTCCTTGGCGATGACCGTCGAGTACACCTGGCCGGTGGTGACGTTCGCCGAGCCGTGCAGGTTGGTGTCGAGGAATCGCTCGTAGTGACCGATGTCGAGGTCGGTCTCGGCGCCGTCGTCCGTGACGAAGACCTCACCGTGCTGGAACGGGTTCATCGTGCCCGGGTCCACGTTGAGGTACGGGTCGAGCTTCTGCATCGTCACGCGCAGGCCGCGGGCCTTGAGCAGGGCGCCGAGGCTGGAGGCGGTCAGGCCCTTGCCGAGCGACGAGGCGACACCCCCGGTGACGAAGAGGTGCTTGGTCGTCACGGCGCGGCTGTTCGATGCCTTGCCGGAATGGGGCTGTGCCAAGAGGGGGCTCCCGTGGGTCGCGTGTCGAAGGTGACGTGGTGGGAGGCTCGCGGCTCGCCGTTGCGACGGAGGGCGGTGCGGTGCACGGCGCCCAGGGGGTCGTCGGTTCGGCTGGTCCGGGGCGTTTGATCCCACCGGTCCACGGGATACCAGGGTATCAGTGACCCGGCCCGGACGCGTTCCGGCCCGCCGGCGGGCGGTCCCGGATCACCCGGATCCGGTCGGGAACCGCCGGGGGCGACCCGGGGGCGCACGCCTGGCGCACCACCGGCGCACCACCCGGCGCAGCTGTCACACCCGTCGCACCACCGGCCCGGGCGGGCCACCCCGGGGCGGCCCGGAGGGCTCGGCCGGGCCATCACCTGATCGCCTGTCCGGGCCATCCGGAGCTGATCCTTCCGAGCCATCCTGACCGGCTCCCCCGCGATGCGCGGTATTTCCGCCGAAATGCGGCGCCACACCGGGCTGCGTCCGCGTGCTTCGCCCCTTTCGTCCGTCGTAAGCTGCACGGACGCATCGCCGACAACACGAGCACGCGGAGGGCGTGGGAGGGTCAGGACGCCTCTCGGTCCCCGATGCGCGACCGGACCTCCCGCAATTCCCGCTCCTCCCCACCCACCCAGAGGCTCGATCGAGCCCTCGCGGACACTCCAGCAAGGCCTTCCACCACCCCACGGAAGGCCGGACGTCCCGGGGTGGCCTCCGGCCCCGCAGAACCGCTGGCTCCCCCTCGGATCGCCGATGCGTCGTGACCACATTGCGAACTGGAGATCCACGTGGCCGGCCGTATCGAGGACTACGCACTCATCGGGGACATGCAGACCGCCGCCCTGGTCAGCAGGGACGGAGCCGTGGACTGGCTCTGTCTGCCCCGGTTCGACTCGCCGGCGGTCTTCGCCGGCCTGCTCGGCACCGATGAACACGGCTTCTGGCGCATCGGCCCCGCCGAAGCGGTGGCCACCGACCTGCCCACCACCGCCGCCGCGCCCGCACCGACCGCGTCGGCACCCGGGTCCGCACCCGCACCCGCCGGGGCCGCGCCCGCCACCACCCGGGCCCGGCTCGCCGACACCGCCGACCTGCGGGTGCCCCCGCCCACCGCGGCCGCCCCCGCCGTGCCCGCCGACCGCCGCCGCTACCGGGGCGACTCGCTGATCCTGGAACAGGAGTGGGACGCCCAGGGCGGGACCGTCCGGGTGATCGACTTCATGCCGCCCCGCCCGCTGGCCGGCAAGGACGCCGTCCCCCAGATGATCCGGATCGTCGAGGGCGTGGCCGGCACCGTGCGGATGCGCTCGGCGGTGCGGATGCGGTTCAGCTACGGCCGGGTCGTCCCCTGGGTGCACCGGGTCGAGCAGCCCGACGGCGGCCACCGCACCGTCGCCGTGGCCGGCCCCGACTCGGTCTGGCTGGACGGCGAGGCCGAGACCTACGGCCGCGACCTCACCACCTACGCCGACTTCACCGTCACGGCCGGCGAGCGGATCGCCTTCGCGCTCACCTGGCAGGCCTCCCACCTGGAGGCGCCGACCGCGCCCGCCGCCGAGGAGCTGCTCGACGCGACCGCCGACTTCTGGCTCGACTGGGTCGGCCAGTGCACCTACCAGGGCCCCTACCGGGAGGCCGTGGTCCGCTCGCTGATCACCCTCAAGGGCCTCACCTACGCCCCCACCGGCGGGATCGTCGCCGCCCCCACCACCTCGCTGCCCGAGGACATCGGCGGCGAACGCAACTGGGACTACCGCTACACCTGGCTGCGCGACGCCGCGATCACCCTCTCCTCGCTGCTGCGCACCGGCTACCGGGACGAGGCCAAGGCCTGGCGCGAGTGGCTGCTGCGCGCGGTGGCCGGCGACCCGGAGAACCTGCAGATCATGTACGGCATCGCCGGCGAGCGCGAACTCACCGAGTCCTCGCTCGACTGGCTGCCCGGCTACGAGGGCTCCCAGCCGGTCCGGGTCGGCAACGGCGCGGCCGGCCAGCTCCAGCTGGACGTCTACGGCGAGGTCGTCGAGGCGCTCCACCTCGCCCACATGACCGGCCTGGTCCGCAACGACCACGCCCACCACCTCCAGCTGCGCCTGATCGAGTACCTGGAGGACCACTGGCAGGAGAAGGACGAAGGCATCTGGGAGGTCCGCGGCCCGCGCCGGCACTTCGTCCACTCCAAGGTGATGGCCTGGGTGGCGGTCGACCGCACCATCAAGCTGCTGGAGCAGACCCCCGAGGACGCGCCGGCCGGCGGCCACCTGGAGCGCTGGCGCAAGCTGCGCGACACCATCCACCAGGACGTCTGCGAGAAGGGCTACGACCCGGGCCGCAACACCTTCACCCAGTACTACGGCGGCCGGGAGCTCGACGCCTCGCTGCTGCTCATCCCGCAGGTCGGCTTCCTGCCGCCGGACGACAAGCGGGTGATCGGCACCATCGAGGCGATCCAGCGCGAACTGTCCACCGAGGACGGCTTCGTGCTGCGCTACCCGACCCACGACGAGTCCGGCAACAACGTCGACGGGCTCTCCGGCCACGAGGGCGCCTTCCTGGCCTGCTCGTTCTGGCTCGCCGACGACCTGGCCATGATCGGCCGGGTGCAGGAGGCCCGCGAGCTGTTCGACCGGCTGCTCTCGCTGCGCAACGACCTCGGGCTGCTCGCCGAGGAGTGGGACCCGCGGCTCAAGCGCCAGGTCGGCAACTTCCCGCAGGCCTTCAGCCACGTCCCGCTGATCGACACCGCGCTGCGGCTGACCGCCTGCGGCGGCGCCTACCTCTCGGCCCAGCCGGACGGCCTCGCCGCCGACCGCGCCGCCGAACAGGCCGCGGTCTGAACCGCGGCGGTCAGCGGTCGCGCTGCACCAGCTCGTCGTAGGTGCTGAGCACCTGGGCGACGGTGGCGGCCTCGTCCGGCCAGGTCTCCGCCTGCTGCCGGCCGGCCGCCACCAGGCGCTCGGCGCGCGCCGGGTCGGCCAGCAGCTCGCGCACCGCCCGGCCGAGCGCCACCGGGTCGCCGGCCGGGACCAGCACGGCGGCGTCCCCGACCAGTTCGGGGATGCCGCCGACGGCGGTCGCGACCACCGGCACGCCGGCCCGCATCGCCTCCTGGACCACCAGCGAACGGGCCTCCCAGCGGCTGGAGACCACCAGCACGTCGGCGGCGGCCAGCAGGTCGGGCACGTCGGTGCGGTAGCCGAGCAGTCGGACCGGCAGCTTCTCGACGGCCGCCCGCTCGCGCAGTCCGGCGGCTTCCGGGCCGTCCCCGGCCAGCACCACCAGCGGCTCCGGGTCGAGCGCTACGAGCTCGCGGGCGGCGTCCAGCAGCTGCCCGAACGCCTTCTGCGGGACGAGCCGGCCGACCGCCAGGACCAGCGGGCGGTCCACGCCGTCGCCGAGCAGCGCGGCCCGGGCCTGCGGCCGTGCCAGCCGGCCCTCGGGCATCGGCGGGGCGGCGACCGGGCCGAGCCGGGCGTCGCTGGCGCCCAGCTCCCGGGCCCGGGCGACCAGGTCGGAGGAGGCGCCGAGGACCAGGTCGGCGTTGCGCGCCACCCGGCGCTCCATCAGCCGCTGGAGGCGCCGCTCCATGCCGGTGGCGAGCAGCGCGTGGTGCGAGGTGACCACCAGCGGGGTCTCCGGGCGCAGGCCCGGGAAGCGGCCGGCGGTGCGCAGCGCGAGGTCGGACAGGAGCGCCGCGCGCAGGCCGTGGGCGTGCACCACGTCGGCGCCGGTGAAGGCGCGGCGCAGCTCGCCGATCGCGGTGGCGTCGCTGCGGGCGCCCGCGGTGGGGGTGATGTCGACCAGGTGGAACCGGGCACCGGTGCGGGAGAAGCCGAACAGCGCGTCGGCGTCGGCGGGGGCGCACACCGTGACGGTCACTCCGTGCGCGACCAGGCCCTGTGCCAGGGAGCGCACGTGCGCACCGATGCCGCCGCTGCTGGCGGCCAGGACGAGCACCGCGTGCAGCTGCCCCGGTTCGGGGGTGGCTGCGGCGGCCCGGGCGGCGGATTGGTCCACGTCGTCTCGCATCCGATTCGATCAAGTACGCGCGCCCCGGGCGGGGGTTGCCCGCCGGTGGCGCTCGGGGCTGGAAGGCCAGTGTCCAGCCGCCACCATGCCAGGTCGGCGGCCCTCTTGGACAGTCGGCGCCCCCGGTGGGGCGCGTCGCGACCGGTCGGCGAGGGCCGCGTCCCGTCCTACCGGTGGCGGGGGGCGCGGGCGGCGGCGAGCAGCTCCTCGGCGTGCGCCCGGCCGAGCTCGGAGTCCTCCAGGCCGGCCAGCATCCGGGAGAGCTCGCGGACCCGTTCCTCGTCGTTCAGCACCTTGACGCCGCTGCGGGTCACGGTGCCGTCGTTGGTCTTCTCGACCACCAGGTGGCGGTCGGCGAAGGCGGCCACCTGGGGCAGGTGGGTGACCACGACGACCTGGGCGCTCTCGGCCAGCTTGGCGAGCCGGCGGCCGATCTCGACCGCCGCCTTGCCGCCGACGCCCGCGTCCACCTCGTCGAAGAGGTAGGTGGGGACGGGGTCGGCGCCGGCGAAGACCACCTCGACGGCGAGCATCACCCGGGACAGCTCACCGCCGGAGGCGCCCTTGGCGATCGGCCGGGGCTGGGCGCCGGGGTGCGGGGCGAGCAGCACCTCGACCTCGTCCACGCCGTGCGGGCCGTAGGCGACGGTCCGGCCGTCGATCTCGATCCCGGACAGGTCGTCGACCTGGCTGATCGCGAAGGTGACCCGGGCGTGCGGCATGGCGAGTTCGGCGAGCTCGGCGGAGACGGCCGCCGCGAAGCGGCCGGCGGCGGCCTGCCGGGCGGCCGAGACCTCGGCGGCGAGGTCGGCCAGCTCGGCGCGCAGTTCGGTCTCCCGGGCGCCCAACTCGTCGATCCGGTCGTCGTCGCCGTCGAGTTCGGCGAGCCGGCCGGAGCCGGCCTCGGCCCAGGCGAGCACCTCGGCCAGCGAGTTCTCCGGGCCGCCGTACTTGCGCAGCAGCTGGGCCAGCACGGCCCGGCGGTCCTCGACGGAGGCGAGCCGGACCGGGTCGGCGTCCAGGTCGTCGGCGTAGCCGGCCAGGTCGCCGGCCACGTCGGCGAGCAGGTAGCCGACCTCGTTGAGCCGGTCGGCGAGGGCGGCGAGCCGCTCGTCGTGGTGGCGGACGGCGTCCAGGGCGCGGCGGGCCTGGGCGACCAGGGTGCCGGCGTCCAGCGCCTCCGGGTCGGCGGGGTCGCCGGCCAGCGCGGCGTGCGCGAGGGTGGCGGCGGAGGAGAGCGCGTCGGCGTGGCCGAGCCGCTCGGCCTCGGCGGACAGCTCCTCGTCCTCGCCGGCCACGGGTTCGGCGGCGGCGACCTCGTCCAGGCCGAACCGGAGCAGGTCGGCCTCCTGGGCGCGCTCGCGGGCCCGGGTGGTCAGCTCCTCCAGGGTCGCGGAGACCTCGCGCAGCCGCCGGTAGACCTCGCGGTAGCGGGCCAGCGGCTCGGCGACGGCCTCGCCGGCGTACCGGTCGAGGGCGCCGCGCTGGCGGGCCGGGCGGAGCAGCCGCTGCTGGTCGGTCTGACCGTGCACGGCGATCAGGTCCTCGCCGAGTTCGGTGAGCAGACCGACCGGGACGGCCCGGCCGCCGACGTGGGCGCGGGAGCGGCCCTCGGCGGAGACCGTCCGGCTGATCAGCAGCGCGCCGTCGTCGAGCTCGGCCCCGGCCTCCGCCGCGCGGGCGGCCGCCGGCGAGTCGGCGGGCAGTTCGAGCCGGCCCTCGACGACCGCCCGGGCGCTGCCGTTGCGCACCAGGCCCGGGTCGGCGCGGCCGCCGAGCAGTAGCCCGAGGCTGGTCACCACCATGGTCTTGCCGGCGCCGGTCTCGCCGGTCACGGCGGTGAAGCCGGGGGCGAGTTCGACCACCGCGTCGTCGATGACCCCAAGATCCCGTATCCGCATCTCGTCCAACACGGAGACGACCTTACGAGGTTCCGCCCCCGGCGCGCGACGAGCGGCAACGAGGCGTGGCAACTCGGTACCCGGAAGTTCATCCGTTCCGGGACGTTTGCTCCCGGCTTCGGCCCGCCTCGCGGTCCCCCTGCGGGACGGTGCACCAGGGCAGGAAAACCTGTGCGAGCGGGCCGATGGCCAGCGCGTACGCGACGGTGCCGACGCCGACGGTGCCGCCGAGCAGGATCCCCGCGGCCAGCACGGTCAGCTCGATCCCGGTCCGGATCAGCCGCAGCGACCGGCCGGTGCGCCGGTGCAGGCCGGTCATCAGCCCGTCGCGCGGCCCGGGGCCGAGCCGGGCGCCGATGTAGAGGCCGGTGGCCAGGCCGTTGAGCACGATCGCGCCAACCATCAGGGCGATCCGGGCGGCCAACGGGCCGGGGGCGCCGACCACGCGCAGGGTGAGGTCCATCGCCGTGCCGATCACCAGCACGTTGGCGACCGTGCCGACGCCGGGCAACTGGCGCAGCGGGATCCAGAGCAGCAGCACCAGCGCGCCGCAGATGGTCACCCAGGCCCCCACCGAGAGGCCGAAGGTGCGCTGCAGCCCCTGGTGGAAGACGTCCCACGGGTCGAGGCCGAGGCCGGAGCGGAGCATCAGGCCCATGCTGACGCCGTAGAGCACGAGACCGACGAGGAGCTGCGGCACCCGGCGGCCCAGCGCGTGGGTGTCGCCGAGCACCCGGACGGCGAGGCCCGGCCGCTCCGGGGCGTTCGCGGCTTCGGGCGGGGAGGTGACGGTGGCGGGGTCGGTGGTGGTGGCCATGGAATCTCCGGCAGGTGGTGCTGAACCGCCGGGAGGTCGGTCCCGGCGGTGGCGGCCGCCGCGGCCGCCCTGCCATGATGACCGGGCCAATGCAACCCTTGACAGGGCCAATCCCGAGCAAGTGGACTGATCGCCATGGCCGACTGGCAGACCACCGTCACTCCCCCGGCGCTCGCCCGGCTGCTCGCCGGCGCCCGGCTGCCCGAACCCCCGGGCGCCGCCCGCCGCCCCGCGTACCGGACGCTGGCCGCCCAGGTCCGGCTGCTGGTCTCCGAGGGCCGGCTGCCGGTCGGCGCCCGGCTGCCCGCCGAGCGCGAGCTCGCCCTCGCCCTGCGGCTCAGCCGCACCACCGTCGCCACCGCGTACGAGACCCTGCGCGCCGAGGGCTACCTGCACAGCCGGCGTGGCGCCGGCAGCTGGACCGCGCTCCCCGAGGGCGCCGCCCCGCCCAGCGACGCCCTGCACCCGGTGCCGCCGGACGAGCAGGGCCGGACGCTGGACCTCGGCGTGGCCGCCCTGCCCGCCCCGCAGCCGTACCTGTCCGCGGCCGCGGCCCACGCCGTCGAACAGCTGCCCGCGTACGCCGCCGGGCACGGCCACTACCCGACCGGCGTCCCGGTGCTGCGCGAGGCGGTGGCCCGCCGCTTCACCGAGCGCGGCGTGCCGACCACCCCCGACCAGATCCTGATCACCATCGGCGCGATGGGCGCCCTGCACCTGGTCCAGCAGACCCTGCTCAACCGCGGCGACCGGGTCGCGGTGGAGGCGCCCACCTACGCGCACACCCTCCAGGCGCTGCGGATCCACGAGGCCCGGCTGGTCCCGGTCCCCTTCGCCACTGCCCCGGACACCTGGCGGCACGCGGGCGAGCCCGCCGGGCCCGCCCGTCCCGCCTGGGACCTCGCCGAGTGGCGCCGGGTGCTGAACGGCGCCGCGCCGAAGGTCGCCTACGTGATCCCGGACTTCCACAACCCGACCGGCGCGCTGATCGACGAGGAGCAGCGGCGCGAGCTGCTGGCCGCCTCCCGGGCCGCCGGCGCGGTGGTCCTGGTCGACGAGACCACCGCCGAACTCGGCTGGGGCCTGCCCGACGGCACCCCGCCGCCCCGCCCGACGGCCGCCCTGGACCGCTCGGCCCAGGTGGTCACGGTCGGCTCGGCCGGCAAGCTGCTCTGGGGCGGCCTGCGGATCGGCTGGGTGCGGGCCGCGCCCGCGCTGATCCGCCGGCTGGCCACCGCGCGGGTCTACAGCGACGTCGGCGCCCCGGTCCTGGACCAGCTGATCGCCGCCGAGCTGCTGGGCGAGCGGTTCCTGCCGGACGTCCGCGCCCACCAGCTGACCCGGCTGCGGGACACCGCCGAGGTGTTCGCCCGCGAGCTCGGCGAGCGGCTGCCGCACTGGCGGTTCACCGTGCCGCCGGGCGGGCTGGCGTTCTGGGTCTCCACCGGCGGGGTCTCCGGCACCGCGCTGGCCCGGGCCGGCGAGCACGGCGGGGTCCGGCTCGCGGCCGGCAACCGCTTCGGGTCCGACGGCGCCTTCGAGCACCACATCCGGATCCCGCTCACCGTGCCCGCCGCCACCGTGCCGGACGCGGTCCGGCGGCTGGCCGGAATCGCCGCCCGGGCCGCCGACGGCGGACGCTGGCAGGGCGTCGACGACAGCCAGCCGCTCGCGGTCTGAATCCCAAGGTCTGACGCCCCGCCGGAACCGACGGGGCGTCAGACCTCACCTCGTCAGTGGGTGTTCGCCCGGCCGCGCCAACCGGTCACCGGCAGCGCGAACTTGGCCACCAGCCGGTCGGTGAACGGCGCCCGGTGCAGCCTGGCCAGCCGCACCGGGGTCTGCCCCCGGCGGACCTCCACCCGGGCACCGGCCGGCAGCTCCACCGAGCGCCGCCCGTCGCACCAGAGCACCCCGTGCGGGGTCTTCGGCTGCACCTCGACCGCCAGCACCGAGTCCGGCGAGGTCACCAGCGGCCGCGCGAACAGCGCGTGCGCGCTGATCGGCACCATCAGCAGCGCCTCCACCTCCGGCCAGACCACCGGCCCGCCGCCGGAGAACGCGTACGCCGTCGAACCGGTCGGCGTCGCGCAGACCACCCCGTCGCAGCCGAAGTTGGAGACCGGGCGGCCGTCCACCTCGGTCACCACCTCCAGCATCCGCTCCCGGGACGCCTTCTCGATCGACGCCTCGTTCAGCGCCCAGTCGTGGTGCACCACGTCGCCGTTGGTCCGGAC
This sequence comes from Kitasatospora sp. NPDC093806, assembly GCF_040683335.1. Lineage (NCBI taxonomy): Bacteria > Bacillati > Actinomycetota > Actinomycetes > Kitasatosporales > Streptomycetaceae > Kitasatospora > Kitasatospora sp. NPDC093806. The sequence goes on along the minus strand of NZ_JBFBDO010000114.1, from coordinate 8,775 downwards.
GATCACGTCGAGGGTCATCCGCTCCTCGACCTCGTAGTCGGCGTCGACCACCCGCTCGACCACCACCGCCAGGTCGTCCCGCTCGGCCTCGGCCAGGAAGCCGACCCGGCCCAGGTTGATGCCGAGCATCGGCAGCCCGTGCTCGCGCGCCAGCTCGGCGCCGCGCAGCAGCGTCCCGTCCCCGCCCGCGACCAGGATCAGCTCGCAGCCGTCCGCCGCGCCGGGCCCCCCGGCCACCCGCTCCACGCCGTCCGGCAGGTCCAGGTCGACCGCCTCGGCGGCCAGCAGCCTGATCCGGATCCCCGCCTTCAGCAGGCCGTGCACCAGGCCCTCGACACTGCGCAGCGCCGCCTCGCGGCCCGTGTGCGCGATCAGGAAGACCGTACGTTCATCACTCATGCCCGCTGCCCTCTCCCTACGCCGGCCGGGTCACCGTCGACCCGGTACGGCCGCGCCACCCAGCATGACGGACCGGACGTCCGCAGAGCACCCTATCGGGGGCCCTCGGCGACGGCCCGGTCCGCCTCCGCCGGGTCCAGCGGCGGCGCGTCCCGGCGCAGCCAGAGGAAGTACTCGACGTTCCCGGACGGCCCGGGCAGGGGGCTCGCGGTGACCGCCCGCACGCCCAGTCCGAGCTCCCACGCCTGCCCGGCGACCTGGCGCACCATCTCGGCGCGCAGCTGCGGGCTGCGCACCACCCCGCCGCTGCCCAGCCGCTCCTTGCCGATCTCGAACTGCGGCTTGACCATCAGCACCAGGTCCGCGTCCGCGGCGGCGCAGCCGGCCAGCGCGGGCAGCACCAGGCCCAGCGAGATGAACGACAGGTCGCCGACCACCAGGTCGACCGGGGTCCCGCCGATCAGGTCCAGGGTCAGCTCGCGGACGTTGGTGCGGTCCATCACGGTGACCCGCTCGTCGCTCTGCAGCGACCAGGCCAGCTGCCCGTAGCCGACGTCCACCGCCAGCACCCCGGCGGCCCCGGCGCGCAGCAGCACGTCGGTGAAGCCGCCGGTGGACGCGCCCGCGTCCAGCGCCCGGCGGCCCTCGACGACCAGGCCCTGCGGGACGAACGCCGCGAACGCCCCGGCGAGCTTGTGGCCGCCGCGCGAGACGTAGTCGGGGTCGTTGTCGTCCTTGGCCACCACGACCGCCGCCGAGGTCTCCACCTGGGTGGCCGGCTTGGTCGCGGTGGTGCCGCCGACGGTCACCCGGCCGGCCGCGATCAGCTCGGAGGCGTGCTCCCGGGACCGGGCCAGCTTGCGGCGGACCAGCTCCGCGTCGAGTCGGCGTCGTGCCACTGCCACTGGTGTTTCAGCTCCTACAGGTGGTTCCGGGGTGGTGCTCGTGCGCCCGCTCGGCCCGGGTCAGTCCCGGTCGAGCGCGGCCAGCGCGTCGGCCAGCCGCTGATGGACATCTTCGTACACCGGGACGTGCGCGTCCGCCGGCACCCCGTCCAAGGCCTCCAGCCGGGCCAGGCCGGCGTCCACCGCCGGGTGGCCGGTGGGGGTCAGCTCGACGCCCAGCGGCAGCGCCTCGCCGGTCGGCAGGGCGGGGCCGGACCCGAGGTCGGGATCGGTGTCGGGTCCGGGCTCGGCGTCAGGTCCGGGATCGACGTCGGCGGGCTCAGGCATCGGGCTTCTTCGGCTTCGGGGTGGTGGTCCGGCGGACGGTGGTCTTCTTGACGGCGGCGGCCCGCTTGGCGGGCGGCTCCTGCCCGGCCTCGGCGGTCTTCGCGGTCGCGGTCTTCTTCACGGCCGTCTTCTTCACCGCGGTCTTCTTCGCGGCGGCCTTCTTCGCCGGAGCCGCAGCGGTCTTCTTCGCCGGAGCGGGGGCCTTCTTCGCGGGGGCCTTCTCCAGCGAAGCCGCCGCGGCCGCCGCGACCGCCGTGCCGTTCGGCGGCACCGGCGGGTCGACCTCGACCGGCTCGTCCACCGCTATCCGCTCGGCCTCCGCCGGGGCCTTCGCCCCGCGCTCCGCCGGCTCGCGCCGCCCGGCCTCGCCCTGCCCCGTCTCACGCTCCCAGCCGTCCTCGAACAGCCCACCGGCCCGGGGCGCCGGAGCGGGCGCCGACGCCGACGCCGGAGCGGCCTCCTCCTCGACCTCGCGCAGCTTGCTCTCCAGGTAGGCCAGCACCACGCCGACCTTGGTCACCTGGTCGCCGACCTTCTCGAACACCTTCTCGACCTCGCCGCGCGCCACTCCGACCGCCAGGTCCACCCCGGCCCGGCCGGCCGTCACGGCCTCCCCCGCCAGGGTCTGCAGCGACTGCGCCGACGGCGGGAACTGCCCGCCGAGCCGGCGCTCCACCTCCGCGACGTCGATCCCGCCCTTCTCCAGCAGGCCGGCCGCCGTCCCGACGACCCGCTTGCCGACCTCCTCCACCAGTACGGCCGCGGCCTCCACCGCTCCTCGCACCGTCTTCGGCAGCATCCGGGTGCCTCCCAATCGCCTGCGCGTTCCGTCGTCCGCTCGTTCCGTGCCACGCGGTGCCCGGACGAACCGGGCATCCCACCGACGACGCTACCCCCTGAAACGGCCTGCGGTACCGTGGCCCGGCAGTCATCCGGCCGCTCAGGGAGGGGATCCGCCGCCATGGCCGACGCCGAGGAGTGCCGCCGGGCACTGGAACAGCTCAGTCACAACCTCGCCAGGTCCACCGGCAGCGTCCGCAAGGCCGCCGAGCTGGACCGCTCGCTCAGCTGCCGGATCACCGACCTCGACCTGACCTTCACCGGGCGGCTGAGCGACGGCAGCATCCGGGACCTCCGGGAGGCCCCCGGCGCCCCGGCCGCGAAGGCCGACATCCGGCTCACCATGTCCAGCGACGACCTGGTCGCCCTGGTCGGCGGGAAGCTCAACTTCGCCGCCGCCTGGGCCGGCGGCCGGGTCAGGCTGGAGGCGGGCTTCCGCGACCTGCTGCGGCTGCGCACCCTGCTCTGACCCGACCGCCCACCGCTCAGGCCTCAGAAGCCCAGCTCGGCCAGCGCCTTCCGCCCGTCCACCGACGCGCCGTCCGCGTCCTGCGCCGTCCACGCCGCCGCGCACAGCGCCCGCAGCCCGTCCCAGCGGTCCGCGCCGACACCCTCCAGCCGCAGCACGCCGTCCTCCGCCACCGCGACGAAGCCGCCGCAGCCGAAGCCGCCGCCCGCCACCGCCGTCACCGGCGCGTGCGCGGTCAGCAGCCCCCGCAGGTCCGCCGACAGGTAGGTCGGCCGGTGCTCGACCGGCGCCGCCAGCAGCTGGGCCGCCGTGGTCACCCCGGTGAACACCAGCAGGCTGTCCACCCCGCCGTTGAACGCGCCCTCGATGTCGGTGTCCAGCCGGTCGCCGACCACCAGCGGCCGCTTGGCACCCGTCCGCAGCACCGTCTCCCGGTGCATCGGCGGCAGCGGCTTGCCCGCCACCTCCGGCTCCACCCCGGTCGCCGCCCGCACCGCGGCCACCAGCATCCCGTTGCCGGGCGCGATCCCGCGCGCGTTCGGCACCGTCGCGTCGAGGTTGGACGCCACCCACGGCAGGCCGGACTGCACCGCGTACGAGGCCTCCGCCAGGTGCGTCCAGCCCACCGAGGCGTCGAAGCCCTGGACCACCGCGAGCGGCTCCTCGGCCAGCGTCCGGACGGGCACCAGGCCGCGCTCGGCCAGCGCCTCCTCCAGCCCCAGCCCGCCGACCAGCAGCACCTTCGCCCCGGCCGGCAGCTTCTCGGCGAGCAGCCGGGCCGCCGCCTGGGCGGAGTTGATCACGTCGTCGGCCTCGGCGGGCACGCCCAGCTCGGTCAGGTGCTCGGCCACCACCCGGGGCGGCCGGGACGCGTTGTTGGTCACGTACGCCAACCGCATCCCCCCGGAGCGGGCCGCCGCGAGCGACTCCACGGCGTACTCGATCGCGTTCGGTCCGGCGTACACCACGCCGTCGAGGTCCAGCAGCGCCGTGTCGTACGCCTCGGTCAGGGGCAGCTCGCTGCCGCCGGGGGCGGTCCGTCGCACGGTGGTGGCCGTCTCGGTCATGCCTGCTCTACCTCACTCATCGCGTCAGTCGTCCTCATCCGTCGTCTTCCGTCCGCGCCGGGCCCCGCCCGGCCCCCCGGCCCTCCGGACGCTCCGCCTCCTCCGGCGGCACGCCCGTCCCGGCCGGCGGCTCCAGGTAGCCCGGAGCCCCGGGCAGCAGCGGCCCGAACGCCCCGGCGCGGGCCGCCAGCGTCGCCCGGGTCTGCCGCAGCGCGGCCCGGTAGTGGTCGGACTCCGGCCGCATCGCCACGGCCAGCGCCAGGTGCTCGGCGGAGGTCTCGAAGTCGCCCAGCCGGGCCGCCGCGACCCCCCACCCGAACTGAGCGTAGTCGTCCGACGGATCGGCGATCGCCACGGCCCGGAAGTTCTCCAGCGCCGCCTCGTACGACCCGGCGTCGAACTGCGCCCGCGCCAGCGTCTCCCGGATGCTGCGCGAGTCCGGCTCGGCCGCCGCCGCCCGGGCCAGCAGCTGCTCGGCCGCCGCCGGGTTGCCCTGCGCGAGCAGCCGCCCACCCCGCCGGAACCAGTCGTAGACGTCCCCCGTGGGCTCGCCGGACCGCTCCTGCTGCTCCGGCACGCCCCCGCCGCCGGCCCCGCCGGTGCCCCCGTCCGCGAAGCCGCCGATGCCGTCGTCCACCCGCTCGTTCACCCACTCGTTGCGCTCGTCCACCCGGTACCTCGCCCTCGGTCACGACACCCGCCCACCGGACCGGCACGGGTGTTCCGATCTCTGAACAACGCGTACCCGGTTACGATGCCCAGAATGAGCACACCCAGTGCAGAAAGCGGAGTGGAGTCTCCGCAGGGCGGCCCCGGCGATCCCGGGCACGTCGCCACCGCAGGTCTGTCCCTGTCCCCCTTCCGCGGCCTGAGGTACGTCCCCGACCGGGTCGGCACCCTGGCCGCCGTCACCTCACCGCCGTACGACGTCGTCGACCCCGGCCGCCGGCTCGACCTGGAGACCGCCGATCCGCACAACGTGGTCCGGCTGATCCTGCCGCGCCCCGAACCCGAGGACACCGGCGACCGCCCCGACCGCGACACCCGCTACCGGCACGCCGCCCGGCTGCTGCGCGAGTGGCAGCGCGAGGGCGTGCTGGCCGCCGACCCGCGCCCCGCGCTGTACGTCTACGAGCAGCGCGTACCGGCCACCGCCGGCGCCCCCGAGGTGCTGCAACGCGGCCTCATCGGCGCCCTCGCGGTCAGCGGGCCCGAGGCCGGCGTGGTCCTCCCGCACGAGGACGTGATGCCCCGGCCGGTCGCCGACCGGGTCGGGCTGATGCGCACCACCCGCGCCAACCTCGAACCGCTGCTGCTCACCTACCGCGGCGGCGGCGGGGCCTCGGACGTGGTCGAGCGCACCGTCCGGGCCGAGCCGCTGCTCACCACCACCACCTCCGACGGCACCCACCACCGGCTGTGGGCCGTCACCGACGCCGCCGACATCGCCGAGATCGGCCGCGACCTGGCCACCTGCCGGGCGCTCATCGCCGACGGGCACCACCGCTGGGAGATGTACCTGCGGCTCCAGCGCGAGCACCGGCACCTGCCCCGCAGCCCCTGGGACCGCGGCCTGGTGCTGCTGGTCGACACCGCCCGCTACCCGCTGCGGGTCCGGGCCATCCACCGGGTGCTGTACCGGCTGCCGGTCGCCGAGGCGCTGGAGCGGCTCGGCGACGCGTGGCAGGTCAAGGAGGTCCCCGGCCCGCTGGAGACCGCCCTGCAGGCGCTCGCCGAGCAGAAGCGGCACGGCGGCAGCGGGTTCCTGCTCACCGGCGGGGACGGCGTCTACCGGCTCGTCGCCGACCCCGACGAGGCCCTGCTCGACGCCACCGTGCCGCAGGACAAGCCCGAGGAGTGGCGCCACCTGGACGCCACGATCCTGCACGCCACCCTGCTCGACCACACCTGGCGGATCCCCGACGGCCCCGACGACATCGGCTACCTGCACACCGCGGTCGCCGCCGAGCGCGAGGCCGCCCGCACCGGCGGCACGGCCGTCCTGCTGCACCCCGTGCGGGAGAGCGTGGTGCGCCGGCTGGCCGAGCAGGGCGTCACGATGCCGCGCAAGTCCACCTCCTTCGGCCCGAAACCGGCCACCGGACTGGTGCTGCGCAACCTCGAACTGGGCTGAGGCCGACCGGCCCGCCCCCCAACGCAGTGGGGCCCTGCCGCACCCCGGGATCTCCCGGAGTGCGGCAGGGCCCCACTCGTCATCGCCTGCGGCGACTACTTGGCGTCGGCGGCACGCTCCGGCACCACGCCGTCGAAGTCCTCGTCGATCTCGACGTCGTCCTCGTCGTAGAACTCCTCGACGTCCTCTTCGTCCTCGAAGATCTCCCGCTCGTCCGGCACGCCGCCGCCCTTGCGCTTCGCCGGCTCCTCGGCGGCCAGCTCGGCCTCCTCCTCGGCGAGCTCCGGGTCGAGCGCGTCCACGAACTCCAGGCCGTCGATCTCGGCCAGGCGCTCGGCGGCGTTGGTCGAACCCTCGGTGTCGGCCTCGGTGGCCTTGACGAACCAGTCACGGGCCTCGTCGGCACGGCCGGCGGCGATCAGCGCCTCGGCGTAGGCGTACCGCAGCCGCGCGGTCCACGGCTGCACCGAGTTCGAGGCCAGCTCCGGGCTCTGCAGGGTGACGACGGCCGCGTCGAACTGCTCCATGTCGGACCGCGCACCGGCCGCGACCAGGCGCATCTCGACCTGGCCGGCCTTGTCCAGCTGCTTGACCTCCGGCTCGCCGGCCATCGCCAGCGCGCGCTCGGGGCGGCCCAGACCGCGCTCGCAGTCCGCCATGACCGGCCACAGGTCGACCCGGCCGGTCATCCGGCGGGCGGCGCGGAACTCGGTCAGCGCCTCCGAGTAGCGCTGGGTCATGTACGAGGCGAAGCCGGCCGCCTCGCGGACGGCGGCGACGCGGGACGCCAGCCGCAGCGCGATGCGCGAGTACTGGTAGGCCTCCTCCGGCTCGCTGTCGAGCAGGCGGGCGACCATCACCAGGTTGCGGGCGACGTCGTCGGCGAGCGTCTTGGGCAGGCTCTTGAGCTCCTGGCGGACGTCCGCGTCGATCTCGAAACCGGTGACGTCCTCCGGGATCGGCAGGCGCTTGACGGGCTCGTAGTTGCCACGGCGGTCGTCGTAGTCCCGGCCGCCGCGCTCGTCGCGGCCGCCACGGTAGCCGCCACGGTCACCACCGCGGTCGTCACGGCCGCCGCGGAAGCCGCCACGGTCGCCACCGCGGTCACCACGGTCGTCACGGCGGAAGCCGCCACGGTCGCCACCACGGTCGTCACGGTCACGGCCGTAGCCGCCCGAGGGGCGGTCATCGCGGCGGAAGCCGCCACGGTCGCCACCACGGTCATCGCGGTCACGGCCGAAACCACCCGAGGGGCGGTCGTCGCGACGCGGACGGTCGTCACGGTCGTCCCGACGGAACCCACCCGGGCGGTCGTCCCGACGGAAGCCACCGCCACCCGAGGGGCGGTCATCGCGACGGAAGCCACCACCGGACGGACGGTCGTCGCGGCGGAAGCCACCGCGGTCGCCACCACGGTCATCGCGGTCACGACCGAAACCACCCGAGGGGCGGTCATCGCGACGGAAGCCGCCACCGGACGGGCGGTCATCGCGGCGGAAGCCGCCACGGTCGCCACCACGGTCGTCACGGTCACGGCCGAAACCACCCGAGGGGCGGTCATCGCGACGGAAACCGCCGCCGGACGGACGGTCGTCACGGCGGAAGCCGCCACGGTCGCCACCACGGTCATCGCGGTCACGACCGAAACCACCGGACGGGCGGTCGTCACGACGGAAACCGCCGCCGGCCGGGCGCTCATCGCGGCGGAAGCCGCCACGGTCGCCACCACGGTCATCGCGGTCACGACCGAAACCACCCGAGGGGCGGTCGTCGCGACGCGGACGGTCGTCACGGTCGTCCCGACGGAACCCACCCGGGCGGTCGTCCCGACGGAAGCCACCGCCGCCCGAGGGGCGGTCATCGCGGCGGAAGCCGCCACCGGACGGACGGTCGTCACGGCGGAAACCACCGCGGTCGCCACCACGGTCATCGCGGTCACGACCGAAACCACCCGAGGGGCGGTCGTCACGGCGGAAGCCGCCACCGGCGGGGCGGTCATCGCGGCGGAAGCCGCCACGGTCGCCACCACGGTCGTCACGGTCACGGCCGTAGCCGCCCGAGGGGCGGTCGTCACGGCGGAAGCCGCCGCCGGAGGGGCGGTCATCGCGGCGGAAGCCGCCACGGTCCCCGCCACGGTCGTCACGGTCACGGCCGTAGCCGCCCGAGGGGCGGTCGTCACGGCGGAAGCCGCCGCCGGAGGGGCGGTCGTCACGACGGTCGTCGCGGCGCGGACCACGGTCGTTGGACCAGCCCCCGCGAGACCGGGGCTCGTAGCCGCGGCCGTCGTCCGATCGACGCTCGGGACGGTCCTGAGGCTGGTTCGACATCGTGGTGACTCCTTCTGCTGCTTCATCTCCACCGCGGGACGGGCGACACCACTGCCCCCACGCGGTTCGGCGCCGGCCTCCTGGCCGTACACCGTGTCTCCATTGTCCGGCATCCGGAGACACCCCGCGCCTGGGCGGAGGTCCCGTTCTGCCGGTCGTGCAACGCAAAAAAAGCCGCGGCCCCAGCGAATCGCTGGGGCCGCGGCTTTTGAATGATTGTTCGGCGGCGTCCTACTCTCCCACAGGGTCCCCCCTGCAGTACCATCGGAGCTGTTAGGCGTAGCTTACGGGTTAGGAAAGTAAACGG
>NZ_JBFBDO010000113.1:0-26004 GCF_040683335.1 Kitasatospora sp. NPDC093806 | reverse complement strand
GCCGGGGCTTCCAAGCCCCGGCCCACCCCCGTCCACAGCAGCAGAACAGGATGAGGAATCAGAGGAATCAGATGAGGATGATGAAATTCCTCCCGGTGTGCCTGGCGTCCGTCCTGGCCTTGGGCGGCTGCGCTCTGGTCGAGTCGGACCCGTGTGGTGACCGGGACGAGATCACGGCGGCGGCTGCTTCGCTCGACCTGCTGGCCGGGGTGCCGAGTGGGGCCTCGGAGCTCAGGAGGCTTTCCGGTTGTGACGACGACGGGGACGGGTGGTCCTATCTGGAAGTCCACTTCGGCTATTCCGGCCCGAGCGCCGCTGTTCGTGACCACTACCGAGCGCTGGCGGGTTCGAACGGCTGGCGGGAGGTGGACGACCCCTCGCTCAAGGGTCCGCTCGGCGATGTCGAGTTCAAGAAGCGGGTCGACGGCAGGTGGATGGTGGTGACCGTGCGGTTCATGCCGGCGGGGGGAGCCGCCGTGGACGCGAACTTCACCGTGGCCGCGGGCGCCCTGCCGGACGGGAGCGACCCGTACGCGAACCTCGGGTAGCCGGGGGTCAGGGCGTCGGGTTGCGGCGGGTGGTGGCGGTGCGGGCGGTCCAGCGGCCCTCGTGGCGGGTGATCCGGATCGGGTGGCCGAAGGTCGCGGTGACCAGCTCGGTGGTCATCACCTCGGCGACCGGGCCGGCGGCGACCGTCTCGCCGTCGCGCAGCAGGAGCGCGTGGGTGGTGGACTCCGGCAGCTCCTCCAGGTGGTGGGTGACCAGCACGCTGGCCAGCTCGGGGTGCTGGTGGCGCAGCAGGTCCAGGCTGTCCAGCAGCAGTTCGCGGGCGGTCAGGTCGAGGCCGGTGGCCGGCTCGTCGAGCAGCAGCAGTCGCGGGCTGGGCATCAGCGCGCGGGCGATCAGCGCCCGGCCGCGTTCGCCCTGGGAGAGGGTGGTCCACGGGGACTCGGCGACCGCCGTCATGCCGAGCGTGTCGATCAGCCGCTCGGCCCGGTCGAGCTCCTCCGGGGCGGGCTTGCGGTGCAGGTCCGGCTCGATGGTGTTGGTCAGACCGGTGAGCACCACCTCGCGCACGGTCAGCGGCGAGCGCAGCGGGTGGCGCGGGTTGACGTGGCCGAGGTGGGCGCGCAGCTCGCGGATGTCGACCCGGCCGAGCCGGCGGCCGAGCACGTCGACCTCGCCCCGGGTGGGGTGGGAGACGGCGCCGAGCAGGGCGAGCAGGGTGGACTTGCCGGCGCCGTTGGGGCCGAGCAGCGCCCAGTGCTCGCCGGGGTGGATGGCGAGGTCGATGCCGCGCAGCAGGTGGCGTCCGTCGCGGACCACGGCGACGTCCCGGGTGCGCAGCAGGGGCGCGACGGCTTCGGCGACGGGTTCGGCGGCGGCGGGTCCGGGGGTGACGGGGGTGCTGGGCGTGGTCATGCGGTGCGGGCCTCCGAGGTCTGCCGACGGTCCGGGCCGGCCCCGACCGTCCGCGTGCAGAGTACAACCGTCGGCCCGGGCGGCGGGTCCGGTGTCCACCTCGCGGACACCGCCCCCGGTCGGGCGGTTCGGCCGTTCCGCCTTTCCCGCAGGGAAGTTGGCGGGAGGATGGGGGGAACCGCGGGGCCCGCTGCCGGTGTCCCCGTGGCCAGGACGGTGCGACCTGTGCGACGTGTGCGACCTGGAGGGGGAATCGCCGTGGCGGGAACGAACGAGCCGGTCGAGGTCGGTACGGGGCGGGCCGGGACGCTGCCCGGGCGGTTCGAGGAGCACGCCCGGCGGGCGCCGGACGCGGTCGCCGTCCGGTGCGCCGGGCGGCAGCTGACCTACGGTGAACTGGACGCCCGGGCCGACCGGCTGGCCCGGTACCTGGCGGACCGCGGCCTCGGCCCCGGCGGCCGGGCGGCGGTCGCGTTCGGCCGCGGCACCGAGGTGTACGTCGCCCTGCTCGCCGTGCTGAAGACCGGCGCCGCGTACCTGCCGCTCGAACCGGGCGCGCCCGACCCGCTGCTGCGGCACCTGCTCGGCGAGGCCGAGCCGGCCCTGGTGGTCACCGAGGAGAACCACCGGATCCGGTTGACCGACGCCGGCGCCCGGGCGGTGGTCTGCGTGGACTCGGCGGCCGCCGAGATCGCCGCCCTGCCCGCCGGACCGCCCCCCGTCGCCCTCGGCCCGGAGGACGCCGCGGTGGTGTTCACCACCTCGGGCACCACCGGCGCGCCCCGCTGTCCGGTGGTCGAGCACCGCAACCTGCTGGCCGTCCACCGCGGTTGGCTGAAGGCGTACGGCATCTCCCCCGCCGACCGGGTGCTGAGCACGGCGAGCCTGGAGTTCGACGTGTTCACCGCCGACTGGGTGCGGGCGCTGTGCTCCGGCGCCACGCTGGTGGTCGCCCCGCGCAACCTCACCCTGGACCGCGGCGCCGACATCGCCGAACTGCCCGCGCTGGTCGCCGTCGAGCGGATCAGCGTGCTGGAGCTGAACGTCCGCACCGCGCGCCGGCTGGCCGCGCACCTCGCCGAGCGCGCCGACGCGCGGGGCGCGGCACTGCCCGGCGTCCGGCTGCTCACCGTGGGCGCCGAGAAGTGGTGGCTGGACGAGCACCTGGCGCTGCAGCGGCTGCTCGGCCGCGCCACCCGGGTGGTCAATGTGTACGGGCTGGCCGAGGCCGCCGTGGACAGCGCGTACTTCGAGGTCCGGGGCGTCGACGAGGTGCCGGGCAGCGACTCGCTGTCGGTGATCGGCGTGCCGTTCGCCGGGGCGCGGGTCTATGTGCTCGGCCCGGACGGCGCCCGCGTCCCGGACGGGACGGTCGGCGAGATCGCGCTCGCCGGGCCCGGCCTCGGCCGGGGCTACCTCAACCGGCCCGGGGAGAGCGACCGACGGTTCGTCCGGGCGGCCTTCGACCCGGACGGGCGGGTGCTGCTCACCGGCGACCTCGGGCGGTTCGACCGGCACGGCACGCTGGAGTTCGTCGCCCGCGCGGAGGGCGTGGTCGGGCCGGGCGTCACTCCGGCAGCCGACGTGACCCGGCGGGTGCTGCGGGCCGTCGCCGCGGAGGCCCGGCTGCGCGCGCACCCCGGGGTGCGGGAGGCGGCCGTCGTCGAGGTGGAGGTGGCGCCCCGCCGGCGCGAGCTGGTCGGGTACGCGGTGACCGTGCCGGGCGCGGCGGACACCGACGGCTGGTCGCTCACCGCCCACCTCGTCGGCCGGCTGCCCGCGGGTGAGGCGCCCGCCGCCGTGGTGCCGCTGCCCGAACTGCCGCGCACCCGGGCCGGCAAGCTCGACCGGGGCGCGCTGCCGCTGCCCGCGCCCGCCGGCCACACCGCCCCGCGCCGGGCGCGCGGCGGCAAGGGGTACGGCGGCAAGGGCGCCGGCCGGCGGCCGGGCGACCCGGACCGCGACGGTGCCGCCGCGTGGGGCTGCGGCGCGGCGGCGCTGGCGGTGCCGTTCGCGGTCGCCGCCTGGATGCTCACCCAGCTGCTCTGGCCGGGCTCGACGGACGTCTCGCTGGTGCCCTCCCCGTACGACGCCTTCTTCCGTGTCCTCTACCTGTTCGAGTGGGCGTCGTTCGGCCTGGGGATGGCCTGGCTGTTCGTCGGCGCCGCGGTGATCGGCCGGCTGGGGCGGCCGATCGGGCTCTCGGTCGCCGCCCATCTGTCGGTGTTCTGGCTGCTGGCCGCCTGGTGGCCGCAGGACAACCTGTACCGGACCGTCGACCGGTCGGTGTGGTCCAACGAGGTGTGGTTGGTCTACGTCTTCAACATCGCCCTGATGGTCGCGGCCGGGGTCGTGGTGCGGTTCCTGGCCTGGCGCCCGACGGACCCGCGGCAGCCGAAGGGCGTCTGATCCGGGGCAGCGGAGCTCAGCGCAGCGCCTCGAACATCCGGCCCAGCGCGTGGTGGGCCGCCCCGAGCAGGGCCTCCGCGGCGTCCAGCGCCTCCACCCCGCGGGCGGCGAGCGCCAGACCGACGGCCGGCTCCGGCTCGTAGCCGGCCGTCACGATCAGCGGCAGCAGCGTCACCCCCAGCCGGGCGCACTGCGGGCGCAGCCGCTCCAGGTGCCCGAACAGCGCCTCCTGGGAGAGCCGGGCGCCGAGCGGCATCGCGTCCAGGGTGCGGACCAGGTGACCGGGGCCGCGCACCTCGTCCAGCCGGTGGCGCAGCACGAAGGCGACCGCCGGTCCGGTGAGCCGGAGGTTGGCCTCGGTCGGGGCCAGCCGGCGCTCCCGGTCGGTGACGAAGTCGACGTCGTACCAGCCGCGGTGGCCGGCCGCGGCCAGCCGCTCCCCCACCGCGAGCCCGAAGCGTTCGGCGGTGGCGGCGGCGCCGGGCGGCACCACGCCCGGACCGACCGTCACGCCCTGGTAGCGGGTGCCGTCCACGGCCATCTCGCCGACGCCGACCGGGTGCACCCGCCCGTCCGGGCCGATCACCGCGTCGAAGGTGAGGTCGCGCAGGCGGCCGGAGCGGGCCGGACCGGCGTCCACGTACTCCTCCAGCAGCAGTTCGCCGCCGGGCGGCAGGACGTCGTCGCGGACCAGGCGGCGCAGCAGCGCCCGCGCGCCGCCGGCCGTGAACACCTCCTGCGGGGTGATCACGGCGGTGCCGTGCCCGCCCACTCCGTGCGGGGCCTTCAGGACGGTGGTCAGCCCGCGGGCGGCTCGGCCGGTCAGTCGGCGGGCGGCCCGGCGCGGGCCGTCGGCGGGTTCCTGCCGGGGCACCCGGACGCCTGGGTGGTCCGGGGCGAGCGCGGCGAACAGTCCGTGCGCGGCGGCCTTGGACTCGTACCGGCGCACCGCGGCGAGTTCCGGTCCCTCGCCCTGGGCGGCGGTGCGGCCCCAGAACAGCACCGGTTCGGGGCCGTTCGCGAGCCGGGCGGCCAGCGCGGGGCGGGCGGCGAGTGCCCGGGCCACCGTGCCGCCGGGGGCGACGCCGCTGTGCAGTTCGACCGGGCCCCAGGCCAGTTCGCGGGCCAGCCAGTCGATCCAGCACCGGTCGACCTCGGCGGGCAGCACCAGGGCGGCCGGGTCTGGGCTGTAGCCGACGGCCAGGCCGGCGTAGTGGTGCGCCTGGCGGATGCGGCGCTCGCGGCGCTCGACGCGGGACGCGTCGCGGGACTCATGGCGGGACTCGTCGAGGAACTGGTCGTTGAAGTCGGCCACATTGCCGACGTGCACGGCCCGCCGTCCGCCGGTCCAGGCCCCCACCCATCCGTCCATCCCGCGAGGGTACGGCACCGGCCGACGGACGGGTGGGCGGTTCGGCAGGCCGTCAGAGGGCGAGCAGGCCGGCGTCGGTACCGCGGAAGCCGCAGGCGTCCAGGTAGTAGGCCCGCAGGTGCGGTTCGAAGTCGACGTGCAGCCAGTCGCAGCCCGCCGCGCGGGCGCCGTCGGCGGCCGCGGCCACCAGGCGGGTGCCGATGCCGCGCCGGTGGGCGGCGGGCGAGACGGCGGTGTCGAGCAGGAAGGCGTGGGTGCCGCCGTCCCAGGCGACGTTGACGAAGCCGAGCAGCGGACCGTCCGGGGCCGGGCGGGCGCAGACCCAGCCGAGGCTGTGCCGCTCCACCCGGGCGCGCCAGGGCACCGGCGCGACGGCGGCCGGGTCGGCCGCGGTGGCCCCGGAGCCGAAGGCGGCGGCGTGCAGGGCGGTGAGTTCGGGGTCGGTGAAGTCGCCCCGCCAGAGCAGCTGGAGGACCGGGGAGTGGTTGGCCGTCATGCCACGAGCGTAAACAGACAACTCATAACCGATCACTTTTGATCAGTACAGGACACGAATTGGCAAAGATCTGACGCTCGCTCTAGCTCCGGATGACCGCTCACCGTCAATCTCATCGCAGCTCTCATCCCTGCACCCCACGTGCAGCAACCCCCGACTGGAGTCAGAGTGAGCCCCTCCTCCTCTTCCCGGCGCTTCCTCACGGCCGGCGCCATAGCGGCCACCGCCGCCCTCGTCGCCGCGACCGTCACCGCCGGCACCGCGTCCGCCGCCCCCACCGGCCGTGACGCCGCGATCGCCCAGGCGCGCGCCAACGTCACCAAGAACGCCGCGGTCTTCGGCTTCGCCGACGGCCAGGACCTGGTGGTCAAGGACGTCGTGCTGGACGCCGACGGCACCCAGCACGTCCGCTTCGACCGCACCTACCTCGGCCTGCCCGTGGTCGGCGGCGACCTGGTGGTCCACCAGGACTCCCGCGGCCGGCTCAAGGACTCCTCCCGCGCCGCCGCCCACGACGCCGCCGTGCGCACCATCGTCCCCAAGGTGCCCGCCCAGCTCACCGCCGGCCGCGCGCTGGCGGCCGCCCCCGGCATCGGCAACGCCAGCAGCAGCCCCGAGCTGGTCGTCTGGGCCGCCGACGGCACCCCCCGCCTCGCCTGGCGCACCACCGTCCAGGGCACCGGCGACCACGGCCAGCCGGCCGGGCGCGTCGTCGTCACCGACGCCGACAGCGGTGCGCAGATCGAGGCCTACGACTCCGAGCACCAGGCCAGCGGCACCGGCCACTCCGAGTACACCGGCGACATCACCATCGACACCACCGCGCAGAGCGGCGGCGGCTACGCGCTGATCGACCCGCTGCGCGGCCACATCACCAAGGACGCCCACAACGTCTCCGCCAACTCGCTCAACGCGAGCTCCGGCACCCTCTACACCGACGCCGACAACGTCTGGGGCGACGGCAAGAAGTTCTCCACCGACCGCGCCACCGCCGCCGTCGACGCCCACGCCAACACCGCCTGGACGTACGACTACTACAAGAACACCTTCGGCCGCAGCGGCATCAAGAACGACGGCAAGGGCGCCACCGTGTTCGTCCACGTCGGCACCAACTGGGACAACGCCCAGTGGTCCGACAGCTGCTTCTGCATGATGACCGGCGACGGCGACGGCACCACCGACCCCGAGCAGGTCGACCTCGACACCATGGGCCACGAGATGACCCACGGCGTCACCAGCGCCACCGCCAACCTGCGCTACAGCGGCGAGTCCGGCGGCCTCAACGAGGCCACCTCGGACATCTTCGGCACCATGGTCGAGTGGTACGCCAACAACGCCGTGGACAAGGGCGACTACCTGTTCAGCGACCAGTCCACCCCGCCGTGGCTGCGCCGCTTCGACAAGCCCTCCCTGGACGGCCGCTCCGCCGACTGCTGGACCAGCAAGGTCGGCCAGCTCGACGTCCACAACTCCTCGGGCGTCGGCAACCACTGGTTCTACCTCGCGAGCGAGGGCAGCGGTGCCAAGACCGTCAACGGCGTCGCCTACAACAGCCCGACCTGCAACGGCTCCACCGTCACCGGCATCGGCAACCAGAAGATCGCCAAGATCTGGTACCGGGCGCTGACCGTCTACATGACCTCCACCACGAACTACAAGGGCGCCCGCACCGCGTCCCTGAACGCCGCCAAGGACCTGTACGGCCTCAACAGCACCGAGTACAAGGCGGTCGCCGCCGCCTGGAGCGCGGTCTCGGTCTCCTGACGTCCGCCGATGTGATCCGGCCCGTCACCCTGCGGTGGGGTGACGGGCCGGACCCGTCCGCTCGGTCCGAGGCCTCAGCCCAGGACGCGGACCGGCGTGCCGGCCAGGAAGGCGGCGATGTCCTCCACCGCGTCGCCGTAGTACCGGCGGTAGTTCTCCTGCGACACGTACCCCAGGTGCGGGGTGGCCAGCAGCCCGGGCGCGGTCCGCACCGGGTGGTCGGCCGGCAACGGCTCCTCGTCGAACACGTCCAGCGCCGCCCCGGCGATCCGCCCCTCGGCGAGCGCGGCCAGCAGGGCGTCCTGGTCGACGATCGCCGCCCGCGAGGTGTTCACCAGATAGGCGCCCGGCTTCATCAGCGCCAGCTCGGGCGCGCCGAGCAGCCCGCGGGTGCGGTCGCCGAGCACCAGGTGGACCGAGACGAAGTCGCTCCCGCCCAGCAGCTCAGCCAGCGACCCGGCCCGGGCCACGCCCACCTCGGCGGCCCGCTCCTCGGTCAGGTTGCGGCTCCACGCCACCACCTCCATCCCGAACGCGAGCCCCACCCGGGCCACCCGCTCGCCGATCTTCCCCAGGCCGAGCAGCCCCAGCCGGCGCCCCGCCAGGTCCGCGCCCACCGTGCTCTGCCACGGGCCGCCGGACCGCAGCGCCGCGTTCTCCGTCACCAGCCCGCGGGCCAGCCCCAGCAGCAGCGCCCAGGTCAGCTCCACCGGCGGCGTCGACGCGCTGCCCGTCCCGCAGACGGTCACCCCGTGCGCACGGGCCGCGGCGTAGTCGATCACCGAGTTGCGCATGCCCGAGGCCACCAGCAGCCGCAGCCGCGGCAGCCGTTCGAACACCTCCGCCGGGAACGGCACCCGCTCCCGCAGCGTCACGACGATGTCGAAGTCGGCCACCGCCTCGACCAGTTCCGCCGGCGACCCGAAGTGCTCGCGGAACGCCACCACCTCCACCCGGTCGGCCACCCCCGACCAGTCCGCCATCGTGGTGGCAACACCCTGGAAGTCGTCGAGCACAGCGCAGCGAAGTGTCATGCCCGGCACTCTCCCAGACCCCCGCCGGTCGGCCCGCACCCGCCCCCCGCCGGCGGTAAGCACCCTCGGGGGCGGTCCGGTGCGCGGGTGTGAGAGGGTCGGCGCCCGGATGCGAGGAGGTACCGATGCAGGGAAGCGGTGCCGGGGCCGTCGGCGGCTCCGGCCACGGGACGGGGCCAGTACCGGGAACGGTGCCGGGGCCGCGGCCGGGGACGGGGACGGCCGGCCGGGTCCTGGTGGTGGACGACGACGCGGCGATCCGGCGGGTACTGGAGCGCGGCCTGCGCCTCAGCGGCTTCACGGTGGCGCTCGCCGGCGACGGGGAGACGGCACTCGCCCGCACCCGCGCCGACGCGCCGGACGTCCTGGTCCTCGATGTGTCGATGCCCGGCGGTCCCAGCGGCGTCGAGGTCTGCCGCACCCTGCGCGCCCACGGCGACGACGTCCCCGTCCTGATGCTCTCCGCCCTCGACGAGGCCGCCGACCGGGTCGCCGGGCTCCAGGCCGGCGCCGACGACTACCTGGTCAAACCGTTCGCCCTGGAGGAACTGGTGCTGCGGCTGCGGGCCCTGCTGCGCCGCCGCCCGCCGCAACCGGTCGACCGGCTGGTGGCCGGACCGCTCAGCATCGACCCCGGCACCCGCCAGGCCCACCTCGACGGCGAGGAACTCGGCCTCACCCGCCGGGAGTTCGAACTGCTCACCCAGTTCGCCCGGAACGCCGGCCTGGTGCTCTCCCGCGAGCTGCTGCTGGAACGCGTCTGGGGCTACGACTTCGAGGTGCGCAGCGACGCCGTCGACACCTTCGTCAGCTACCTGCGGCGCAAGACCGAGGCCGGCGGGCGGCCCCGGCTGATCCACACCGTGCGCGGCGTCGGCTTCGTCCTGCGGCTGCCCGGCGGCACCGGGCCGGGTCCGCGATGAGGCTCTCCACCCGGATCGCGCTCTGGTCCGCCGTCGTGGTGCCGCTGCTCGTGGTGCTCGCCGGGCTGCTGCTCCTGCCGCTGGTCGGCCGGGACCTGCGGCACCAACAGGACGCCCGCCTGGAGGACCGCGCGACCGCCCTGCTGCCGAACGCCCGGGCGCTGGTGGCCGCCGACAGCCGGGGCCGTCCCAAGGCCGAGCAGAACCAGCAGCGCAAGGTCGTGGACGCCGCCCTCGACCTCGGCGTGCGGGTGGCGGGGGCGGACGGCACGGTCCTGCTGTCGGTCGGTCCGCAGCCCGACGGTCCCGGGGTGCTCCCGGCCGGTCCGGCCGGCCCGGGTAGCCCGGGCGGACCGGTCACGGTGCGGGAGCACGGCAGTGCCTGGCGGGTCCTCACCGTGGCCGTCGGTGGTGGTACTGGGGCTGGGGCTGGTAGCGGCGGCGGTACCGGTGTGCTCTGGGTGCTCACGCCCACCGGGCCGGCGGAGCGCCAGACGGCCGCGGTGCGGCGGCGCGTGCTGCTCGTGGCGCTGGTGTCGGCGCCGGTGTCCGCGCTGATCGCCTTCGCGCTGGCCGAACGGGCCACCGCCCCGCTGCGCCGCCTCAGCCGGCGCGCCGCGCTGCTGGACCCGGCGGCCACGGCCCCGGCGGGTGGTGCGACCTCCGCGGGTGGGCCGGGTCGGCCTGGCTTCGTCCCCGAGCGGACCGGGACCGCCGAGGTAGACGAGCTCTCCGCGGCCCTCGCCCTGCTGCTGACCCGGTACGACGAGCAGGCCCGCCGCACCACCCGAGCCCTGGACACCGCCCGCGCGTTCTCCGCCGACGCCTCGCACGAGCTGCGCACCCCGCTGATGAGCCTGCGGACCAACCTCGACGTCCTGGCCGCCCACCCCGACCTGTCGGCCGTCGACCGGGCGGAGATCGTGGCCGAGCTCCGGGACGACCACACCCGGCTGCTCGACCTGCTCACCGCACTGAGCGCGCTGGCCCGCGGCGACCTCGTCCAGGTGGACGCGTTCCAGCCGGTGGACCTCGCCGAACTCGTCGACACCGCGGCCGCCGAGGCCCGGCGACGTCACCCGGAGGCTGCCTTCACCGTGGACGCCCCGGAGGAGCTGCGGGTGTTCGGCTGGGAGTCGGGGCTGCGGATCATGCTGGCCAACCTGCTCGGCAACGCCGCCGTGCACGGCCGCGCCGACGGGGCCGCGGCGCGCGTCACCGTACGGCTCGGCGCCGAGGGCCGGGCGGTCCGGCTCACCGTGGACGACGCGGGCCCCGGCATCCGGCCGGAGGAGCGGGAGGCGGTGTTCCAGCGGTTCCGCCGGCGGCGGGACAGCCCCGGCTCGGGCCTCGGGCTCACCCTGGTCGCCCAGCAGGCCGCCCTGCACCGGGGCACAGTCGCCGTCACCACGCCGCCGGACGGCACCGGGTGCCGGGTGGAGGTGACGCTGCCGCTCCCCCGCCCGGACGCGCCGACCGTCGAGCTGCCGGCCCGTCGGGACTGGATCGCGGCGCGGAGCGGCTGAGCGGTCCCGGCTCCGCGTCCGCCCCACGCCCGTCCGTCCCGTTCCCGTTCCCGTTCCCGTTCCACAGGGATTCCACAAGAAGCCGTCCTACTCTCCTGCCGACCACCCTGGTGCGTCCGGTCCCGTGACCGGCCACCGCACCGGGCCCGCGCCGTCGGAAGGACGTCCCATGCCCGCAGCCAACCGCCACTCCGCCGGACGCCGGGCCGCCGCGCTCGGCGCGCTGGCCCTGACCGGCTCGCTGCTGGTCGCCGCGCCCGCCGAGGCCGCCGAGGCCGGCGGCGGCAAGGGCTCGCCGTCGGGTGCCCCGACCGCCGCCTCGACCCCGAAGAGCGACGGGGCCAAGGGCATCTGCAAGCGGCTGCCCAAGACCGAGGAGCGCATCGGCAAGGCGCTGGAGCGGCTCAACGGCAACGCCACCGTCGTCGGTTCCGTCGCCCGCCTGGAACAGCGGGTCGCGGACGCCAAGGCCGCCGGCCACACCGAGATCGAGACCTACCTGAACGGCCGGCTGACCTCCCGCAAGGCGCTGGTCACCACCCTCCAGGCGCGGCAGAAGGACCTCAAGTCCGTGTCGACCTGGTGCGCCGCCCACGACCAGGGGGCCGGCGGCGGCAACGGCTCCGGGTCCGGGTCCGGGTCCGGCAAGTGAGCCGCCGACCCGTCGCGGTACTCGCGGCCCTCCTCCTCGCCGGAACCGCGCTGCTCACCGCCTGCGGCCCGGTCGGCGACCACGGGAGCGGCGCCGGGAGCCGACCGGACGCCTCCATCGGCGCCGCCTCCGACGCGGACAGCGCGCAGTCGGCCGACCTCCAGCAGAAGCTGGACGCCGCCGAGGCCGCCGCCGCCCAGGCGGACGCCGACACGGCGGCCGACAACGGTTGACGAGACCGGCTGACGAGACCGGCGGGCGGGAGCGCTGCGGTGGGTCGGCCCGGTCGTGGGGCCGGGCCGGCCCACCGTCGGCCGTCGGTGATCCGCCGCGCCGGCCGTGCCGTGCCGCGCCCAGGAGACCCCTTACTGCCGGGCCGAGAGCCAACCGGCGAGCTCGGCGGGGCGGTTGGTGATGACGCCGTCGACCCCGGCCGCGTCCAGTGCCTTCCAGCGGTCGGCGGTGTCCACGGTCCAGACGTTGACCGCGACACCCGCCGCGTGCAGGGCGCCGACCACCTCCGGGCGGGTCGACAGGGCCGCGTCGGACGGGTTGTAGGCGGACAGGCCCAGGTCGCGGGCGACCGCCACCGGGTCCGTGTCGAGCGAACCGCGCAGCAGGCCGAGCGGCAGGTCGGGGGCCAGTTCGCGGGTGTAGCGCAGGGCGTCGACCTCGAAGCTCTGGACGAAGACCCGGCCGGTCATGCCGTGGTCGCGGACGTCCTTGACGATCCGGGCCACCTCGTCGCGGGTGTGCGGGCCCTTGATCTCCAGCAGCAGGCTGCCGCCGCGGGTGCGCAGGTCGTCCAGCTGGGCGGCCAGGCTCGGCACCCGGGCACCGGCGCTGGCCGGGCCGAACCAGGCGCCGGCGTCCAGCGCGTCCAGCTGGGCGGCGGTCAGGTCGCGGATCCGGCCCTGGCCGTTGGTGGTGCGGTTCACGGTGTCGTCGTGCAGCACGTACGGGACGCCGTCCCGGCTCGGCTGGACGTCGTTCTCGATCCACTCGGCACCGGCCCGCCGGGCCACCTCGTCGGAGAGGAGGGTGTTCTCCGGGGCGGCGGAGGAGGCGCCGCGGTGGGCGAACACCGTGAGCGGCGCGCCGGGCCCGCGGCGGAAGGCGCCCGGCGCGAGCGCGGTGACCTTGAGGTCGTCGAAGGACACCCGCGCGCCGTTGACGATCAGCGCCTGCCCGCCGTCCGCGCTGCGGGCGACCTGGCTGGTGCGCATGACCTCCTTGCCCTCGAAGATCCAGCGCGCGGAGTTGCCGTGCACCTCGACGGCGATCCGCACGTCGCGGCCGGTGCCGGCGGCGGCCGGGGCGACGGCGGTGTTGGTGACGGACCAGCTGTCGGCGGGGGTGCGCTGCGCGAACTCCAGGCCGTTGCCGGCGGTGGTGCCGGACCGCATGGTGGCGATCGACCACGGGGTGACGCCGCTCGCGGGGACGTCCAGGCCGAGCGCCGTCCAGCGGGCGGCGTCGACGACGGTCTCGAACCGGGCGGTGACCTCGATCCGGAAGTCGGTGAGGTGGCGTCCGAAGGTGATCCGGGTCTGCTGGTTCCAGTTGGCGGAGGCGCCGACCAGCCGGCCGTTCTCGACCTTCCAGTCCCCCTCGACGGCGGACCAGCCGGCGGGCAGGCCGGGCCCGCCGAAGCTCTCGTCGACCAGGACGTCACCGGGCGCCGGTGCGGCGACGGGCGCGTACGGGGCGGCGGGCGCCGGGGCTTGCGGCGCGGCGTCCGGGGTCGTCAGCGCGACGGTGGTGACGCCCAGGGCGGAGGCGAGCAGGGCGGCGACCACACCGCTGCGGCCGCCGCCGCGAGCGTTCCGCCGCCCGGCGCGGGAGAGGTGACTCTGTGTCATGTGCGGCACGCTAGGGGATGGCGCCCCGATTCCGGAAACCGTTTCCCGCCCCCAGCCCCGGGTCAACCCTCACTCGGAAGGGCGGAGAGCAGGGCGGCAGCGGCCCGGTCGAAGGGCGCGATGCTGCCCGCCGCGCGACAGAGGACATGGGCGCCTTCGAGCGTGACGACCATCAGGGTGGCCAGCTCGGCGGCCCGGGACGGACTCATCCCGGCCCGCGCGAGCTTGCCGGTGAGCTCGTCGACCCAGCCGGCGAACCCCTCGGCCGCGACGGCGAGCAGACCACCCTGGTCGGTGATGGCCGCACCGCCGTCGACGGTGACCGCCGCGACCGCGCACCCACCACCCCCGGCGGACGCCTCCACCACGGGCCGGACGTTGCCCAGGAACGTCTCCAGCACCTCGCGCGGCGAGCCGTCCGGCAGTTCGCCCAGGTGCCCGCGGACGTCCTCGGCATTGCGGCGGGCGGCTTCGAGCGCGAGTTGCTGCTTGCCGCCCGGGAAGTGGTGATAGATCGCCCCGCGCGCGGCCCCGCTCTCGGCCAGGACCTCGGTGAACGACATCGCGGCCAGCCCGTGGCGCTGCAGCAGCCCGATCGCCGCGCCGATCATGCGGGCCTTCGTGTCCGCCGCCATTGCAAACCCCCCTTGACTAGTACGCGCATCCTACTCCAAGCTCAAGCCACTAGGACGCACGTACTAGTGACGCGGGCCGGACCGGCCCCGAAGCAGGAGGTTCGTGATGGGCAAGACCTTCCTCTACACCGAGATCCAGGCAGCTGTACCGTTCGACCAGTTCGACTGGCAGCAGGTCAACGCGGCCCTGAAGACCGCGCCGGGCCTGATCCGCAAGACGTGGCTGTCCGGCATCGGCACCCACACCATCGGCGGCTTCTACGAGTTCGACAGCGCCGAGAACGCCCTCGCCTTCGCCCAGGGCCCCTTCGCCGAAGAAGCCCGCCGCGCCGGCTCCCCGGCAACGACCCGCCTGTTCGACGGCGAGATCGTCCGAGCTGCCAGCCTCGACCTCGACTCCCCCTACTACACCTGACCCCACCGGCAACCGCCCCGCCCCCCCCGCGAGGGCGGGGCGGCCCCGGCACCCAGAGGCTTCCCGATGCTTCACCACTCTGGACGCCCAGACCCTCGCGCCACCCACCCCGGGCGGGACGTTCGAGAACGCCGCCGTCACGATCGCCCCCGTCGGTGCACCCCAGTCACTCCGGCAGCCCGCCGCCCCACGCCGACATACAACCGAGCCCCAAAGCGGGGACAACGTGCCATCCTCTGCCAACCAGCCCCAACTCCTCGCCAGTAACGGTGTGAGCCAGCTGTTTCGCTGGTCTCTCGAGTGCCAGGTGGATTCACCCCCGTGTGGAGTCTCCCGATAGAGCGGGCCGCGGTCCCGGCACCCGTGATGGTGGCGGTTGTGCGGGCGCCGAATGGACGCCTTCCACCGACCAGGCTTCAAATGCCTCGGTGAAGATCAGCGCCATCCGGCATCCTCGCAGCAGCGCAGCCGAATCCGCGGTGGCCTTCAGCAGCGTGTTTAATCGCCGGATGATCGACTGGTCTACTCTGCACGATGCCTACGGCGCGGCGGCTGCGGTACCCCGACTTCTGGAACGGGCAGCCGATCGCGACCAGGACGCGATCGACAGGCTCTGGGGGCGCCTGTGCCATCAGGGGACGATCTCCTCGGCTAGCATTTCCGCGTTACCGCGACTGGCGGACATCGCCGAGACCACCGCCTCCGGAGACTGGGCGCTCGACCTGGCCGGCGCCATAGCGGGCGGCCTGCTCCAAAACCACCACGGTGCCGACGATGAGGTGGCCCGCCAGGAGCCGACGCTGGCACGGCTACGGGATCTGGCCGCCGCGCGCCTGGCACCCGGTCAGGACCGTCGAACCTATCTCCGCTTGCTGCAGGCGATACTCGCCTTTGATCGCCAACCCCTCTGGTTCGAGGCCCTGGATGACTTCTCCGACTCCTTCTACACAGTCACCTGCCCGCATTGCCGCGCAGCCGTAACGATCGTGATCGGCGACTACGGCTGCTACTCCTCAGTCCGGGACTGGGATCTGGGAGATGTCCATCGGATTCCGCTGCAGCCGGCCACGGCAGACGCGCTGACTGGCGTCGGAAGGATGCTGTATGGGCTGGCAGAACGGGACGAGCAGACGAGGTTCGCCTGGGGCCTTACACACCTGTTCGGCCGAGCGGAGTGCCCGAGTTGCGGAAGCCTCTTTGGCATCGCCTCGGAGTACGAGGCCGCGAACGCACCCACCTTGTGGGACTTCACCAGTCCTCACACCACCGACACCTCCTGATCGCCAGCGAGGCTTCGAACGCCAAGCCCACACCCACAGCCCAGGATCTGACGGCTTGGCACCGTGGGGTGTCCGGACTGGCATTCCTGCCGCCGCGCCCCCGTGCTCACCAAGCTCCGCCTTTTGGACAGCTCTTTCGCCTCCACCCGGCTGCCCTCCGGGGGCACCGACAGTGCAGCGAACCTGCTCTGGTCCGCTGGCTTCATCGGCCAGGCCAGACGCCCGATACAGATGCGGATGCGGATGCCGAGCGGGCCCCGACAACTCGATGCAGCGGCGATTCCCTGCCGCCCCGGCGAATCTCATTGCCGGTCCACGCGGAAGAATGACCGCCAGCAGGTCGGCCGGTCGACCCAGGGAGGCCAGCGGGAGTGGGCGAGATGTCGAGTGGCGGAGCCGAGGTCATCGAGGCCTTGGGCGTGGCGGCCGGGGAACGGCTGCGGGCGGGGGCAACGCCGGCCGCGGTCTGCGGCGAACTCGCCGCGCGGACGCGGTGGTGGTGGGACGCGGTGGTGGTGGGACGCGGTGCTGGCCGTCGGTCAGGCACTGGGCATCCCGGAGTCGGACGTGCGGCACCGGATCCACGGTGATCCGGAGCGGATGCAGCGCGAGTTCCGCCTGGGCGAGGAGGAGCTGTACGGCGAACTCATGGAATCGCTCGGTGTGTTCGATGCCCCCAAGCAGCTCGACGGGACGGAGCTGCTGATCGCGAAACACTTGCGGACCGCGTGGGGTGCCATGGGCGGTATGGGAAGCGGTCATGCCCTGGGCCTATCGCGCTGGTTCGTCACGGGCGAGTTGGCCAGCGTGTTCCGCTCACTCGCACGCAGTGGTCCGCGGGCCGCCCGCGGACGGCCCGCGGACTTCTGGGAAGCCCTCGTGAGTGCGGGGGAACTCCTCGAACCGGCGGACCGAGACGAGCATGGGAGCGTGGCCGAGGCTCTTGCAGCAGCGGGCGCACCTGGCCCGCTGCACCCACTGAGGGAGCGGACGGGGCTACTCGATGCCCACACCTCTTCGCCTATCGGCAGCGCCAGCAGCGCTCCCACCGTCGCCGAGGCCGCTCCGAGAAAGGTCGTGATCAGCGCCCCACTGCCATGCCAGCATGCCCTGCCCGGTAGAGCCGGCGACAGCCACGAGGTCGCATCCACAGGTTCGAACCCGGTCGGTGATCGCCTGGTCAGGGCCCAGGAGCTCTCCGGCCGAACACGGCTGGGGATGCCGTAGCGTGCTCCCGTGCATGAGATATTCCGGTCGCTCCCCTGGCCCTTCGAGAACGCAGAGTTTCCCCCGAACCTCGGGGCCGTCGTTCAATGGACGGTGGCGAACGGAGACCTTCCGGCGCTGTTCGTCGGGCACACCGAGGACAACGCCTGGCTCGTCGGCGATGGCGTGAACGACCCGAACCTCGCCGGTGCTTGCGCGGCCATGTGCATCTGGGCCGCGATCGAGCACGAGCCGGGCATCCGGGAGCTGGCCGACCTGCCGGTCGGCTGGGCCGCCGAGCGGAACGCGCCCGGCGCTCCGTGGCACCGCTCGCCCTTCCGGTTCGCGGATTAGCCCTCTCCGAGGCGTTGGCCTTCTTCTACGGCTCCTCCTCGAAGCCTGACGGCCGTCCGCCTCGCGGTCCTTCGCGCAAGCGGGCGGGCTCGCTGGTGACCTTCTCCGGAACGTCTGGCGCCTGAGGTGGGCGCGCGGCCCGGTGGCTGTGGGGCGGGAGGTAAGGCTTCGACAAAATATGCAGACCGGTCTACTGTTTTCTGCATGGGAGTCAAAGGCGAGGAGACCCGCGCCCGGCTGATTGCCGGCACGCGGAGCCTGATCGAAGCACACGGCTACTTCGGGACCGGCCTCAACCAGGTCGTGGCGGAGAGTGGCGCGCCACGCGGGTCGCTCTACTTCCACTTCCCCGAAGGCAAGGACCAGTTGGTCGCCGCCGCGCTGATCCAGGCCGGTCAGGAGATCGAGGAGCTGCTCGCCGTACTGACCCGCGAGGGTGCCGACACGGCGACCGTGGTCACCGGGCTGGCCCAGGCCTTCGCCGAGCGTCTCGCGCAGTCCGGGTACACCAAGGGCTGCCCGATCGCCACCGTCGGCCTGGAGGTCTCGGGCAGCAACGAGACCCTGCGTCAGGTGTGCGCCGAGGTGTACGCGAGCTGGCAGCGGGTGCTCGCCGAGCGGCTGACCGCGGAGGGCTTCGAGGCCGCCGAGGCGGACGTCGCCGCCGGCCAGGCGCTCGCCCTGCTGGAGGGCGCGGTGCTGCTGGCCCAGGTGCGCCGCTCCGTCGAACCGCTGAACGACGCGACCCACGCGGTGCGCCACCTGATCGGGGCGAAGGCCCTCGGGTCGGGTGCGGGCGCCGCCGGGAAGGCGGCGCGCGGCGTCAAGGCGAACCGGGTGGCGCAGCCCGCTGGCTGACGGACCACACACGGGCGGGCGCCCCTTCGGTGCCCGCCCATCGGTTCGCCGATAAAATATGCAGACCGGTCTACTTATTCTTCCTCCACCTCACACTCATGCCCAGAAAATATGCAGACCGGTCTACTTAATTAGGCAGACCGGTCTACAGAGAAGGAGCTGAACCTCGTGACCACTCCTCCGAACCCGCCGCGCACCCTGGTCCTGGGGGCCACCGGGTTCCTCGGCCGCTGGCTGGTCCTCGAACTCCTCGGCCGGGGCGAACCGGTGGCCGCCGCGGTCCGCCCCGGCGGCAGCCAGAGCGGCGCCCAGAACACCGGCCCGCGCGATCGGGAGCTGCGCCATTGGCTGCGCGCGCACGGTGTGGACGACCGCCCGCTCACCACCGTCGCCGCCGACCTCACCCGCCCCGGCCTCGGCCTGACGCCGGAGGACGACGCCCGCCTCGCCGAGGTCCGCGACGTCCACAACCTCGCCGCGCGCTACCGGTTCGGCCTCGACCGCGCCGAGGCGCACGCCGCCAACGTCGACGGCGCGCTCACCGCGCTGCACTGGGCCGCGACCCGGCCGGAGCTGCGCCGGCTGGTGCACCTCTCCGGCTACCGGGTCGGCCGGGACACCGCGCCCCGCCACCCCCTCCCGCCCGCCGAGACCGACGCCCTGTACGCCGAGCTCGGCGCGTACGAGGCGTCCAAGCAACTCGGCGACGCCGCCGTCCGGGTCACCGCCGCCCGGCTCGGCGTGCCGCTCAGCACGGTCAACCCCAGTAGCGTGATCGGCCATTCGGTCACCGGCGAGGCCGGGCAGTACCTGGGCCTGGCCGAGCTCGTCCGACAACTCTGGTCGGGCCGGCTGCCGTTGCTGCCGGGCACGGCCCGCACCTTCCTGCCGGTGGTGGCGGTCGACCACTTGGCCCGGTTCCTCGCCGCCGTACCGGAGTTCGACGACGGACCGGCACACTCCCACACCGTGCTCGACCCCGCCACGCCACCGCTGCCCGAACTGATCGCACTCGTCGCCGAGCACCTGGGCGTTCCCGCGCCCCGGGGCCGGGTGCCGGTCGGACTGGTGCGGCGGCTGCCCCGCGCCCTCACCGGCGCCGATCCGGAGACCCTCACCTTCCTCACCGAGGACACCTACGACACGACGTCCGCCGACCGGCTCGCCGAGGCCGCCGGGCTCCGGCACCCACCGGTGGCGGAGCTGCTGCGCCGCTGGGCGACCCGCCTGGTCGCCGACGGGTTCGGCGCCGACGAGCCCGCGGGCGACGTGCCCGATGACGTCCAATCAGCGTCCATGGAAGGTGAGTTCACCGAGCTCGCGGGTGTCCGCACCTTTCTGCGCGGGGAGCGTCACGAACCCCGGCACGTGCTGCTCCTCGGACCGGACGCGGACACCGTCGCCTGGCGGCAGGCCACCTCCGGCCTCACTGGACCGGCGCTCGCCGCGGATCTGCCGGGTTGCGGGCGTTCGGCCGGTGCCGCCGCACACGACGAGGAGTGGCTCGCCGCCCTGCTCGAACCGGTCCGCTCACGACCCGTCCTGGTGACCCACCAGGCCACGGCGGCACCGGCGTTGCGGTACGCGGCCGCCCACCCGGACCGGATCGCGGGCCTGCTCCTGATCGCACCCCCCGCCGATACCCCCAACGGCCGCAGCCCGGCGCCCACTCCCCCGGGCCACCGCCCGGGCGCGGCCCGGCGCGCGGCCCGCCGCCTCCGGGAGGCTCGGCGCCCCGCGCGGCGCAGGGAGTTGGCCCGCCTGACGGCCGACTGCCCGGTTCCCGTCGAGGTGATCACCGCGACGCTCCCGACGCGACGGTCCAGCGCGACGCCGTGACCGGACGGTCCGGCGAGACGGGCGCCCCGCACACCTCCCCGACGGTAGCGCCGCGGCCCTGAAGCCTCGCCGGACCGGCACTGCGGAACGGTCTCCGGAGCCGTTCAGCGCACAGAATCAGCAGCCAATCCGACTATTAGCCCGGTGGAACTCAGCCATTCGGCCGCTCGGGTCGCTCACCGTCCCCCTCGACGACGGGCGCGGATCGTTCGGGTACGCATCAGCCGCGATGCAGGAAGTCGCCCTGACCCAGGGAGCCCCCTCCATCGAGAGCAGCCGAAGCCAAACCCCAACACCCCTGGAGGCCAGCATGGCCCGCATGAAGCACCTCGCCCTGACCACCCTCACCATCGCCGGGATCCTGGCCGGGAGCGCCGCGGCCGCCGTCGCCGACGACACGCCCGTCGCGAAGCCGGCCGAGAAGCCGCCCGTCTCCGTCCCCAACAACCCGGCTCTCCTGAACTCGTCGCTGCTCGCCGCGCACACCCAGGTCGTCGGCGACTGGGTCGTCGTGCACGCGGGCGGCAACGGGTTCGCCACCGTCACCTGTCCGTCCGGGCAGGTACCCACCGGCGGTGGCGGCCAGACCAGCGCCTTCAAGATCTTCTTCACCGACTCCTACGCCAACGGCAGCGCCTGGGTCGTGCGCGGCACCAACACCAACACCGTGGACGAGTCCATCCGCGCGACCGCCGTCTGCACGACCCCCTGACCCGGGAACCGAGCGCCCCCGGCCCGCACTCCGGGCCGGGGGCGCTCCCGCTTTCCGGCGAACGAGCGCCCGCAGAACGAGAGCCCGGAAGGCGAGAGCCCGGAAGGCGAGGGCCGGGTCAGCGCGGCCGGGCCACCGCGCCCGGCGCGAGGTGGCGGGCGAGGGTGGCCAGGGCGGCGGTGACGGCGTCGAGCACGGCCGGGTCCGGAGCGGAGCCGTCCGGGGCGGCGAGCGCGGCGGCGAGGGCGTCGTCGATCGTCGCGGCCCGGACCTCGGCGACGCGGGCGGACGGGGTCGCGGCGGGGTGGACGAGTCGGCGGCGGCGGTCGGCGGGGTCGGGCGCGGTGTCGACCGAACCCGCTTCCGTCAGCCGGGCCACGGCGGTGGAGACCTGACTCTGCGGCAGGCCGGTGCGGGCGGCGATCTCGCCTACCGTCGTCCCGGGATTGGCGACGATGTCGCCGAGCGTGACCAGCACCGAGCGGACCGAGCCGCGCGACCCCGACTCCGGTTCGGGCATGGCCTGCTCGCCGATCTTCATGAGGGTGCGCCCGAGGAGGAAGAGTTCGACTCCGTTCATGGTCGCCAGAATACATCTCCATGGATGCATCTATCTTGATGTATCTATTTCGATGCTCTATGGTCGTCCCATCAGCTCCGAGAGCACGGAACCGAGGGGGACCAACCATGACCACGACCACCGCCACCGCCGGCAGCGCGCTCGCCGTCCCGGGTGCCACGCTCCACTACCGGGTCGAGGGCGCCGGGCCCGTCCTGCTGCTCGCCCAGAGCGGCGAGGGCGACGCGGACCGCACCGTCGACCTCGTCCCTCGGCTCACCGACACCTTCACCGTCGTCACCTACGACCGCCGCGGGCTGTCCCGCAGCACGCTCGACGACCCCGCCCGCCCCGTCACCATGGCCGACCATGCCGACGACGTGGCGCTGCTGCTCGCCGAGGTGACGGGGGAGGTCGGAGCCGCCGGGCCGGTGCTGATGGCCGGGTTCAGCATGGGCGCCGCGATCGGCCTCCAGGTGGTGAACCGCCACCCGGGGCTGCTGGGCACGTTGATCGCGCACGAGCCCGTGCTGCCGAACCTGCTGCCCCCGGCGGACCGCGCCGAGCACATCGGCGAACTGCTGGCCATCCAGGCGGCCCACGCCACCGGCGGAGCGGCCGCCGCCTTCCCCGCGATCGCCCGGCACCTCGGCATCGACCCCGCCCACGACCGGACCGAGGACGGGCTCACCCCGCAGCCGCTGACTCCCCGGCGGCTGGCCAACTTCGACCACTTCATCGGGACGGAGTTCACCGCGATCACCACCGACCGGCTCACCCCGGCCGAGCTCGCGGCCGCCGCGGCCCGCTCAGGCACCCGCATCCTCCCGGCCACGGGCCGGACCACCCGGCCGACCGTGCACACCTACCGCTGCGCCCTCGCCCTGGCCGAACTGCTCGGCACGGCACCGGTCGGGTTCCCCGGCGGCCACAACGGGAACACCGCCTTCCCCCGGGCCACCGCGCGGACCTTGAAGTCCCTCCTCGGCACCTGAGCCACACGGTCGGCGTGGACCCGACGTGTGCGGATCGGAGACCAAGTGGGCTTGGGAATCCGCAGCGGGGTTCTCGCCGTGGGCAGCGACGTCAGGCTCGGCGGGCAGAGGCGGCGAGCCGGTCGGCGAGCGCGATGACGAGGTCTCGGAGTTCGTCCGGTCGCTCGATGACGAACGGCCGGTCGAGCGAGGCGAGGACGGGAGGCAGCCAGTCGAGCCGCTCCGCCCTCAGTTCGACGTGGAGCCAACGCTCGGCATGCGGGTCCGTTCCTTCCGCGGGTGCGGGCTCCTCCACGGTCGCGACGCTTGCGGGGAGCCGGGTGCGGATCTGTTCGACCGTCCCATGGATTCGCAGGGTCACTTCGTACCGGTACGCGGCCTCGGCGAGCCCTGACAGGACGCGCTGTGCCGGGTCGAGACCAGCGGGCGGCTCGAACGAGCCCGGCAGCGTCCTCGCGTCCGCGATGCGATCGAGCCGGAAGGTCCGGTCCTGGCCGATCTCGGGATCGGTGCCCGTGACGTACCACCGGCCCGTGTGGGTGACGATCCCATACGGGTGGAACGCGCGTTCGCTCCGTCGGCCGTCCCGGGTGGTGTACCTGATCGAGATCGGACGGCGATGGCGTACCGCATCGGCGACGGTGAGCAGGACCCCTGTCTCCGGGGTGGCCGACACGGCGGGGGGAGCCGTGAAGGCGAGGGATTCCATGACGGCGTCGAGCCGGCGGGCCAGACGCTCGGGCAGTGCCCGGCGGATCTTGGCCGCCGCGGTCTCGCCTGCGGTATCGGTCGCGGTCTCGGTCGCGGTCAGCAACCCCGTCCTGCGGCCGGCGACGAGGCCGAGCAGCACGGCGAGTGCCTCGTCGTCGTTGAGCATGAGCGGAGGCAGGCGGTACCCGGGGGCGAGGCGGTACCCGCCGTAGCGGCCACGGACCGCCTCGACGGGGATGTCGAGGTCGACCAGGTGGTCCACGTACCGCCGCACGGTGCGCCCGTCGACGCCGAGCCGGTCGGCGAGTTCGGCCACCGTTCTGATGCCGCCCGACTGCAGGAGTTCCAGGAGGGTGAGCACACGGCTGGTGGGTCGGGCCATGTCCACGAGCCTAGCCTCGATACCGGACCGATTCTGTCCACTATTTGCTCTAGCGTCCGGGGTGCAACGGCTTCACCAACCCGAGGAGAGCACCATGGACTTCGTTTCGACCCGGATCATCACCGGCGACATCGCGCGCCTCGTCGACTTCTACGAGCGAGCCACCGGAGTGCGGGCGGACTGGTCCACCGAGGACTTCGCCGAACTGCAGACCGCCGGCGCGACCCTCGCGATCGGCAGCACCCGCACCGTGGCACTGTTCGCGCCCGGCTCCGCCCGTCCGGCCGACAACAACACCGTGATCATCGAATTCCTCGTCGCCGACGTGGACGGCGTGTACCGGAACCTGACCGGTTTCGTCGCCGACTTCGTGACCGAGCCCACCACGATGCCCTGGGGCAACCGCTCGCTCCTGCTCCGCGACCCCGACGGCAACCTCGTCAACTTCTTCACTCCTGTCACGCCGGAGGCCATCGAGAAGTTCGCTCGCTGACGACAGCGCGGCCACCCGGGCCGGAGCGACGGCGGCTCCGCCGGCTCACCGATGCGCCCGGCGGACCTCCGTCAGGCCGCCGTGGAATCGCTCGGGTTCCGTTCGAAGGCCAGGATCGTCCAGTGGACGCCCGAACGGCCGTGCAGGTCGGCGCGTTCGGCGTGCAGCAGGGGGCGCAGGCCGCGGTCCCGGGCGAGTTCGGCGGTCTCCTCGGGTGACACGTCGAACATCCGCCGCCCCGGTGGGACCGGGCCGTGGCGGAGGGTGAGGACGACGCGGCCGGCCGGGGCGAGCAGTGCGGCGAGCGCGTCCATCGCCAACGGCCGTTCGTCGGCGGTCAGGTGCATCCACACGGCGGTCAGCAGCAGCAGGTCGAAGCGGTCGCCCGCGGCCGTCAGCCGGGGCAGGCCGGGGAGCGCGTCGTCGACCCAGCGCACGCCGCTGCCGGTGTGCAGCCGTTCGCCGATCCGGCGCAGCTCGGCGGTCGGTTCGGCGGCCACCACGCGGTGGCCGAGTGCGGCCAGCGCGGCGGCGTCCCGGCCGCTGCCGGCGCCGACGTCGAGGACGTCCGCCGGGCCGGCCGGGAACAGGTGCAGGGCCTCGCGGTGGACCTCGGCGAAGGTCACGGCCTCGTACTGGGTGGCGAGTTGTTCCGCCGCCTCGGCGTAGCCGGTGGTGCTCGTCGGCTGCTCGTCCGTCCGTTGCTCGTCCGTCCGTGATCCGCGCATCCGCGTCCCCCTCCCCGTGATGTCCGGCGGCCACCCGTACGCGGTCCGCGTCAACCGGGACCGTCAATGAGCCGCGTCAACCCTACCCGGGCGGATGTCACGCCTCCGGTCACACCTGCGGTCGGGCCTCCGTCGGGCCTCCGCCAGACCTCTCGTCAGGCCTCGCCCGGGTGCCAGGCGGGCCACTCCCAGGGGCGGTCGGCCCAGTGGACGCGGGCCGGATCGTGCGGGTCGAGGTCGGGGAAGAGCTGGTGGATCCGCGGTTCCAGCTCCTCGGGGCCGAGTGGCTCCCAGCCGTGGCCCGCGAAGTGGACCAGGCGGTAGCGGCTGTCGGTGCGGAAGTCGGCGACCTCGACCAGGGGCTTCGCGGCGTCGGACGTGCTGGTGGTTTCCATGTCCCCAGCATGTGGCGGAGCCCCGGGGAGCGCACCCGGGGTACGGCAGGCAGCGTACGGGCGGAGTGACGGCGTGCCGGTGGGAGCCGGTCGGAA
The DNA here is from genome assembly GCF_040683335.1 of Kitasatospora sp. NPDC093806. Taxonomy (NCBI): domain Bacteria; kingdom Bacillati; phylum Actinomycetota; class Actinomycetes; order Kitasatosporales; family Streptomycetaceae; genus Kitasatospora; species Kitasatospora sp. NPDC093806. The sequence goes on along the minus strand of NZ_JBFBDO010000113.1, from coordinate 886 downwards.
CCCTCTTCCGAGTCATGTCCCGCCGTCGGCGCGCTCGTTGAGTACGGCGGGAACGGGCGTCGCGCGGCGGCGCCGTTCGGGCCCGGTTTCCGTACGACCCGGCGCGGCACGACGGCGCATCAGCGAGCACGACAGCCGCTGGGCGCCGCGGCCGGGCGCCGTGACCGGGCGACGACAGGAGGACGAGGGACATGAGCGGGCAATCGGCAGGTGGCGGGGCAGCGGCGGGTGGGGCATCCACGGGCGGGGCGGCGACGGGCGGGGCAGCCGCGGGCGGGGCGGGGCCGTCCGCCGGCGCGCAGTGGCAGTGGCCGGCGCAGGCCTGGCAGCCCCCGCCGGTACCGGCCCCGCCGCCCGCAGCGGCCGCAGCCACCACACCCGCCGCACCGGCCGCCATGGCGCCCTGGGAACCGGAGGCGCTCGCGGCCGCCGACGCGGCGGCCCGGCGGCGGCGGTGGACGTGGGGCGTGAGCGCGGCCGGGGTCGTCGCGGGGCTGGCGGCCGTGCTGGCGATGTGCGGACCCGGGTCCGGCAACGAGTCCTCGGGGGTCGTCGCCTTCCCGGGGCCCTCGGCGACCCCGCCGCTCTCGCCCTCCCCCGCCGTCTCGGCGACGCCCGGTCTGCTGCCGGTCCCGGCGCCGTCCCCGCTGCCACCGCCGACCAGCGGCGAGAACACCTCGCCGACGGCAACGGCCGCCGGCCCGAGCGAGCCCACCAGTGGTTCAAACGGTCCGGCGGGTTCGGCCGGCTCGGCTGCCGGGGAAGGTCCGCAGGCCGGTGGCGCATCCCCGGCGGACGGCGCCGACCACGGCGGCACGGCCCGTCCGAAGCCGAGCCGGTCCCCGCGCCCGGCGCCCACCCGTGCGGCGGGCGCCCCTGCCACCGC
>NZ_JBFBDO010000112.1:0-26500 GCF_040683335.1 Kitasatospora sp. NPDC093806 | reverse complement strand
GACTTCACCTGGGAGCGCACCGACCGCACCGAACAGCTGCGCAAGGCCGCCGGCGCCTGAGGCACCGCGTCCTGAGGCACCGTCACCGTACGGGCCCGCCCGCCCGGCTCCCCCCGGGCCGGGCAGGCGGGCGGCCCTGTCCCCGAGGAACTACTCCGCGTCCGGCGACACCAGCGTCAGCAGCCGGTGCGGACGCGCCAGCGCACGCGAGACCGGGTCCTGGCGCAGCCGGCCCTGGGCACTGGGCCCGGGGCGCATCGTGATGTCCTCGGGCGCGACCGTGGCGCCGCAGGCCGGGCAGGCGCCCGCCGGGTCCAGGCGGGTGCCGCAGGCGGCGTGGCTGAAGAGGGTGCGCGGTCCGCCGGTGGAGGCGTTGCGCTCGCCCCACTGGGCCAGTCCGTAGATGGGCTGCCACAGTTCGCGCCCGGCCGGGGTGAGGACGTAGCCGTGGCGCACCGGGGAGCTCTGGTAGGGCTCCTTGCGCAGCACGCCGGCGGCGACCAGGGCCTGCAGGCGGCTGGTCAGGACCGCGCGGGGGATGTCGAGGTGGGCGAGGAAGTCGTTGAAGCGGTGGACGCCGTAGAAGGCGTCGCGGACGATCAGCAGGCTCCAGCGCTCGCCGACCACCTCCAGGGCCCGGGCGAGCGAGCAGTCCTGCTGTGCGTAATCGGTTCCCAGCGCCATGCGGGCCAGTCTAACCGAAGGTTCCTTCACCGAACCCGGCGTGATAGATTCAGTTGAGTTCAGTGAACAGACCTGACTGTGGGCCCGGGTCCGGACCCGGCTCCGGGCCCCCTTCCCCCTCGCAGCGAGGACCATCCCGATGACGCCCAGCCCACCGCCCCAGGGCCAACGCCCCGCCCTCACCCTGTCGATCGCCGCGTTCGGCACCCTGCTCGTCCTGATCGACTACACCTCCCCGCTCACCACCCTCTCCCCCACCGCCGCCGACCTGGGCCTGGGCCTGTCCGCCCAGACCTGGGTGCTCACCGGCACCCTGGTGGGCCTGGCCGCGCTGCTGCTGACGATGGGCAGCGCCGCCGACGACTACGGCCGCAAGCGGGTGTTCGGCGCCGGCGCGGTGTTACTCCTCGTCTCCACCGCCGTCTCCGCCGCCGCCACCGGCCCCGCCGTCTTCCTTCTCGGGCGCGTCCTGCAGGGCTGCGCGGCGGCCGCGGTGCTGGCCCCCACCCTCGGATTGATCGGCCACGTCTACCCGGTGGGCCCGGGCCGGGTGAAGGCGCTCGGCATGTGGGGCGCCTCGGTGGGCCTGGGCATCGCGGTGGGCCCCGTCTACGCGGCGCTGCTGGAGAGCGCGGGCGGCTGGCGGGCGGTCTACTGGGTGCTGTGCGCGCTGTCCGCGGTGCTGATCGCGCTGAGCGCCTACGGCCTGCAGGAGTCGCGCAACGACCGGCCGCGCCGGCTCGACCTGCTGGGGGTGGCCACCCTGGCCGCCGGCGCCTCCTGCCTGATCGCCGGCCTCGCCGAGGGCCGGCACGGCTGGGGCCGCGCCCCGGTCCTGCTGCTGCTGGGCGCCGGCGTGCTGCTGCTGGCCCTGTTCGTCCTGGTCGAGGCCCGGGGCGCCGAGCCGATGCTCGACCTCGCGCTGTTCCGCAGCCCCGGCTTCATCGCCTCCAGCGGCGGCGCCCTGTTCACCGGCCTGGCGATCGTCGGACTGATGAGCTACCTGCCGATGGCCCTGCAGAAGTCCTCCGGGGAGAGCCCGTTGACGGCCTCGCTGGTGCTGGCGATCTGGTCGGGCCTGTCCGTGGTCTCCGCCCTCCAGGCCCGCCGCCTGGCCACCCGGGTCTCCGCCACCACCCAGGTCGCCGCCTCCCTGCTGCTGTGCGGGATCGGCGAGGCCGCCCTCTACGGCATGACCCCCGACGGGTCCTGGACGCACTTCGCGCCCGGCCTCGTCCTCGCCGGCATCGGCAGCGGCGTCCTGAACGCGGCGCTCGCCCGCCTGGCCGTCTCCAGCGTGCCCGCCGACCGCGCCGCGATGGGCTCGGGCGCCAACAACACCGCCCGCTACCTGGGTTCCGCGCTCGGCGTCGCCGTCACCCTCACCGTCGCCGGCCAGGCCACCGACGCGCGCGGGCCGCGCTACGCGATGGCCGCCGGCACCGACCACGCCGTCCTCGTCGCCGCCGCGCTGTGCCTGGTGGGCGCGGGCGTGGCGCTGTGGGCGCGGATCGCCGAGGCGCGCGGGGCGGACGCCCCGGCGCCGGCCGCCGCCCCGAGCCCGGCGGCGGTGTCCCGTGGCTGACCTCTCCCCCGCCTCCCCCGCCTCCCCGTTCCCCCTGCCCTCCGCCCACTCCGGCATCCTGCTGGAGCCCGGCCGCGGGCGGATCACCGTGCGCGCCGGCGGCGTCGTCCTGGCCGACAGCCATCGCCCGATCGTCGTCCTGGAGGGCCACCACCCCGTCCGCTACTACATCCCGCCCCAGGACGTGCGCCGCGAACTGCTCATCCCCTCCTGGGAGGACACCTACTGCCCCTACAAGGGCGCCGCCGTGCACTACGCGCTCGCCGCGGGCGGCGAGGGCGACGCCGTCGCCTGGTCCTACCCCGCCCCGCTGCCCGGCATGGAGGCCCTGGCCGGACTGATCGCCTTCTACCAGGAACGCGTCGACATCGCCGTCGAACCCTCCCGCTGACCACCCGGCTCCGCCCCCGTCGGGCCCGGACCCCTCGCACAGGGGTCCGGGCCCGCGGTTATGCCATTCCGCTGCGCGGACCTTCCCCCCGACGGCAGAATGCTACGCGGCGTAGCCGATCGCATACGGGATGGTGACCATGGGGCTGGCCGGCGACTACTGGGAGATCCTGGAGGACCTCGACGCCCGGCGCGGACGCGGCGGGCGCGGCTGGGTCGTCGAGGACACCGCCGCGAGGGAGCGGCGCAGGCGCGCGGGCGTGGTGCGGGCGCTCGCCGAGGACGCGCTGTGCGAACTGGCCCCGGACGCCGTCCTGGTGCAGCTCTCCGGCCCCGCCGTCCGGGGCTCCCGAGCGCCGGTCTGGGCCGCGCGCATCGCCCCGGCGGGGCGCGACGCGCTGCGCTACCGGCGCGAACGGGCCGCGCGCACCACCCCGTTGCTGCCCGAGCCGCCCGAGCCGGTGGAGGAGGGGCGCCGGGTGGTGCAGCTGCACGGCATCGACGTCGACACCCTGCGCGGCTTCCTCGCCACCGTCCCCGACCTGGAGGCCGGCGACATCCCCCTGGTGCGCGAGGTCCTGCGCCGCGCCCGCGCCGTCCCCGGCACCCGCCGCTGGACCCTGGCCCTCACCCCGGCGGAGGCCCGGGCCCTCGGCTACGTCTTCTGGCTCGACTCCCTGGTCGGTGGCAACCGCAGCCACCTCCACTTCCGCCGCACCTGCGGCGACCTCCTCCACGACGACCCCGCCTACCGCCTCCCCTGACGGGGCGCAGCCTCACATCCCGCGCTGCGGGCCGAACCGCTTCACCACCCGCTCCCCGGGCGAGCGGGGCAGGTCCTCGATGAGCAACGGCCCCGGGTAGAAGACGGCACTGCCCCGGCCCACCCTCTCTTCCCCGGCCAGATAGCCGTGCAGCCACTCGGCGAAGTCCAGCTCGTACTCGTGGAACCGCTCCCCGTCGCCGTCGCCGTCGCCGGAGAAGCCGACGACGCTCCAGGAGGCCCCGTCGGCGGCCCGGTGCAGGAAGACGGTCTCGCCCCGGTCCGTCCCCGCCACCGGGATCAGCCCGTCCGGACCGCCGAAGCGCGGGATCCCGCCCCGGAACGTGACCCCGAGGGCCCGCCAGTCGATCGCCTCGAAGGCCCGGATGTTCCGCTCCACCCGCTGCGCCAGGTTGAACTGCGCGGTGTCCGGGTGCCACAGGATCAGGTGACCGTTGAGCTGGACCGGGGCGTAGGCGGCCACGATCTCCTTGAAGTCCGCCGGCAGCTCCACCCCCAGCGAGGCCTCCAGCCCGCCCCACCCCCGCGGCTCCGGCCGCCCCGGCGCCCCCTCACCGAGCACCCCGGCGAGCCGGGCCCCGTACTCGCCCCCCGCTACGTTCCTGCCACCCGTCAACGTCGCCTCCCACCGTGCGATCCACGTGCGGGAGCATCCTCCCGGGTGGGCGGGACTTGAGGTAGAGCGCGTGTGCAACTATTGTCTGGTCATATAGCGCGTGGCCGCAAGCACTCGGGGCCGCCGGGCGCGCCGCCGATCCGACCGGGAGAGACGCATATGAGCACCACCCTCTTCACCCCCTACACCCTGCGGGAGCTGACCGTCCCCAACCGGGTCTGGATGCCGGCGATGTGCCAGTACAGCGCCGCGCCCGACGGCGCGGCCGCCGGGGTGGCGACGGACTGGCACTTCACGCACCTGGCGGCGCGGGCGGCCGGCGGGACCGGGCTGATCATCACGGAGGCCACCGCCGTCAGCCCCGAGGGCCGCATCTCCCCCTACGACCTGGGCCTGTGGAACGACGCGCAGCAGGAGGCGTTCGGGCGGATCACCGCCTTCCTGAAGGCGCAGGGCACCGTCGCGGGCATCCAGCTCGCCCACGCTGGACGCAAGGCGTCCACCGAGCGGACCTGGGTCGAGCGCGGGCGGGCGCTGGCGCCCGGGGAGGAGCACGGGTGGACGCCGCTGGCCCCCAGCGCCCTGCCCTTCTCCCCCGAGCGGGTGCTCCCCGAGGAGCTGAGCGAGGAGGGCATCGCCGAGGTGGTGCGCCAGTTCGCCGACGCCGCGCGGCGGGCGCTGGCCGCCGGGTTCCAGGTCGCCGAGATCCACGGCGCCCACGGCTACCTGATCCACCAGTTCCTCTCCCCGCACACCAACCGGCGCACCGACCGCTACGGCGGCTCGTTCGAGGGCCGGATCCGCTTCGCGCTGGAGGTCGTGGACGCGGTGCGCGCGGTGTGGCCCGAGGAGCTGCCGGTGTTCTTCCGCGTCTCGGCCACCGACTGGTTCGCGGAGAACCCCGAGGACGGGCGCGAGGGCTGGAGCGCGCAGGACACCGTGCGCCTGGCCAAGGAACTGCTCGCCCACGGCGTGGACCTGCTGGACGTCTCCACCGGCGGCCTGGTCCCCGACGCCCGGATCGAGGCCGCCCCCGGCTTCCAGGTGCCCTTCGCCGAGGCGGTGCGCAGCGGGGCGGGGATGCCGGTGGCGGCGGTGGGGCTGATCACCGAGGCGGCGCAGGCGCAGGAGATCGTGGCGTCGGGGCGGGCGGACGCGGTGCTGGTGGGCCGTGAGCTGCTGCGCAACCCGTCGTGGGCGCGGCAGGCGGCGGCGGTGCTGGGCGGCGAGGTCGCGGTCCCGGTGCAGTACCACCGGACCTGAGGGCGGGCAGGCCGACCTGAGGGGCGCGGCCGCGCGGGCCCGCCCCTTCCGCCGTTCGCCGGGGGGAGGCGGCGCATCGGCCGGCAGCTCCCTTTCCGGACCCTACGGGGAAGCAGGAAAGGGGGCTGTCGTCCGTTTCTCCCGCACAGAAGAGTCGTGAAGTGTACAGTTTGGTACATGAGTGACACCCTGCCGATCACGGAGGCCCGGGCCCGCCTCGGGACGCTGGTCCGGCGTGCCTCCCACGCCCGCGAGCGCATCACCATCACCGACCACGGCCAGCCCGCCGCGGTCCTCATCAACCCCCAGGAGCTGGCCGACCTCGAGGACGCCCTCGCCCTGGCCCAGTACCGGGCCCGGCAGGCGGCCGGCCAGACCGCAGCCGTGCCGCACGAGCAGGTCCGCGCCCAGCTCGGCCTGGGGCCCGCCGCTTGAGCCACACGATCATCTGGGACGAGCCGGCCATCAACGCCGCCGCCCGGTTCCTCAAGGACGATCCCGACGGCCTTCGGCAGGTCATGGACGCCGTCGACCTGCTCGCCCACTCCCCGCGCCCGCCGGGCTCCACGGAGTACGGCTCGCCCGACCTGCGCCGGATGCACGTCGGTCGCTACCGCGTCATGTACGAGATCACCGAGGCCACCGTCACCATCGTCGTGATCCACCTCGGCCGGCTCGGCTGACCACCCGGCAGGCACCATGACGGCCGGGCCGCTCGACCGTGAGGGCCCGGCCGTCGTCGTCGATACCGCCCGACCAATACCCGCCGGGGACATCGAGGGCGGGCACCCGCCCGAGGGCGCCCACCACCGCATCGGGCTCGTCGGCCCGCTTGACGCATGATCAGACCGAACGACGTGGCAGGGGTGGCGCGGGGGCGGCGGCCGGGGTGCGGTGGCGGCGTGCGGGGACGGGTGGGGGCGTGTGGGCGGGTGGGGTGGGCCGGAGTTTTCCGGAAGGGGACCCGCGGGCGGCGGGGGCTCTGGGATGCTCGCCGCGGCGCCGCACTGCCGGTGACCGTTCTCTCACGCAGGGTCATGGAGCGGGCGGGGTGGGCATGGAGTACACGGTCAGCGCGACGGTCCTGCTCGGTCTCGTCATCGTCGTGCGGCTGCGTCGGCGGGCCGAGGCGCGCGGCCGGCTGGACGAGGGCCTCACGGTGCTGAGCGGCATCGTGTTCGGCGTGCTGATCGCGGCCACGCCCTGGGGGCGGGCGGTCCTCGACCTGGTCGGGGCCGCCGCCCGCGCCACCCGCTGACACCCCGCCGCCCCCGGCCTCGTCAGAGCCCCCGCCAAAGCCCCTCCCGCCCGCGCCCGTCGCGGGGTTACGGTCGAAGTAAGCCGTGATGGGAGGCTCATCATGAGTTACACGCTGTTACACGGCGTATTCGTCATCCGCTACCCCGACCTCCCGCGCCAGGGCCCCGAGCCGGACGGTGACACCGTCAAGTTCCGGCCGGACAACCCCGCCCTGGTCGAGAACCTGCCCCGGCCCTCGGGACGGCCCCCGGGCATCAACGCCCGCGGCATCTCGGTGCGGCTGGAGGCCATCGACGCACTGGAGACCCACTTCGGCGAGACCCACCAGGAGCTGACCTTCGCGAACGCCGCCCGCGACCGGCTGCTGGCGCTGCTGGGGTTCACCGGCGTCACCTTCTTCGCCGACCAGCCGAACAAGATCGAATCGGCCGACCAGGACACCATCGCCGGCCACGTCCTCTCCAACGGCATCGACGCCAACGGACGGCTCATCGGCTTCGTCTACCCCGGCACCCCCGCCGAGGACGACGGGACGGACGTCCACCTGGAGACCGACCGCCTCGACCTCTCCGCCAACGCGAAGCTGCTGGCCGAGGGCCTGGTCTACCCGGCGTTCTACGCCACCCTGCCCGCCGAGCTGCGCGTCCACCTGGCGGTGTCCTCGCAGGCCGCGCGGGCCGCGAAGAGCGGCCTGTGGCCGAACGCGGCGGGCGACCCGGACGCCGGCTTCGCCGACGTCCCCGACCTGGAGGCGCTGCAGAAGCTGACGATCTGGCCCAAGCTGTTCCGGCGCCTGGTCTCCTTCCTGGCCACCGCCCCGCCCAACCTCACCGGCTTCGACGCCTGGCTGCGCCAGGACCCCGTGCACCGCGACGACCCGCTCTTCCTCCTCGACAAGGCCGAGCACGGCAACCTGCACGACGTCATCGCCGTCAACAACTCCGGCCAGGCCATCCAGCTCACCCAGTTCCCCGAGCACTTCATCATCAGCCCCGACCCCCCGCCCCCGGGAGCGCCCGTCCACCCCTGAGACCCGACCCGAAGCACAGGCGGCACGCCCTGGAAACGTGAGCCGCCGAACGGCCCGCGGGGCCCGCCGGTTCGAGGGAACCGCCGGGCCCCGCAGCCGTGTTCAGGAGCGGGCGGGGGTGTGTGCGGGGCGGGCGGGGCCGAGAGGGGGCGGGCGGGGCGCGGCGGCGGGCGGCCGGAAATTGCGGGGCGCGGACGGCGGCTCCCTCGCCATACTGGGCCACCGCCCGGGCGCCGGGAAGCCGCCGCGCCGGAACAAAGGGGGGAGCGCGCCCGTGGAGGATCCGCAGTTCACCGTACTGGTGACCGTACCCGGACCCGGCGGGCCCGAGGCCCTGCGGGCGGTGCGGGCCGTGACCGGGCTGAGCCTGTGGCGCAGCAGGCTCCTGCTCGACCGGGTGCCCGCCGCGGTCGCGCGGGACATCCCGTTCGAGAGCGCCGTCGCGGTGGTGCGGCGGCTGCGCGCGGGCGGCGTGGGCGCGGCCGTGCGCTGTGACTGGTGCGCGCGCACCGTGCCCGGCGACGGCACCCCGCTCGATCCGCTCCCGTGCGCCTCCCGGTTCTGGCCGAGCGCCCACTGCGCCGCGAACTCCCTCACCGCCTGCGACTGCGGCTTCTGCGCCGCCTACGGGCCGCTGCGCCCGCCGCCCTCGCTCGCGCCCTGACCCCGGGCCGCCGCCTGCCGGGCGGGGCCTCTCCGGCGCCGTTTTGGTCACGGAGGGTGAGGGTGGTGGCGGCGCGGGGTGAGGGGTGTGGTCGGGGCCACCGCGGGGCGGGTGGGCGGGGGGCGTTTCGTGCACGCCCCGGCGGGGGGTGGTCACGCGGTGTCGACGGTGTGCGCGGCCTCACAGCCTCCAGGCTGTGGCCCGGGCCACTTCCGGACCAGGTTCGATCTTGAAAATCGGGTCATTTGCCTTCAAATCTGCCCATTTTCGTGATCGTTACGGGCGGTAACCCCCCTCTGACGTGCCTGAACCTGCGATTCCTTGAATCCGGCGCCCCGGGCCCCGTACCTTCGAACTCGTTGCACCGAGCACGCCGCTCCCGAGGGACTCACCTCCCGGGGACGGAGCCGGTGCCAGACCACGCGAGCGTCGCGTCCCACGAAACCGACGGCCCTCCAGGGCCTGGTTCCGCACGCCCGCCGACCCCCTCCGAGAGGAAATTCATGACCTTCCGTAACGAGACCGCCACCGCCACCACCGCCACCAAGCGCCGCAGCCGCGTCCGGATGGCTCTGATGGCCGGGGCGCTCACCGCCCTGCCGGTGGCCGGCCTCGTCACGGCCACCGGGGCGTCCGCCGCGCCGGCCACCGTCTGGGACAAGGTCGCCCAGTGCGAGGCCACCGGCAACTGGGCCATCAACTCCGGCAACGGCTTCTACGGCGGTCTGCAGTTCACCTCCAGCACCTGGGCCGCCTTCGGCGGCACCGCCTACGCCCCGCAGGCCCACCAGGCCACCAAGGACCAGCAGATCGCCATCGGCGAGAAGGTCCTCGCCGCCCAGGGCCCCGGCGCCTGGCCCGTCTGCTCCGTCAAGGCCGGCCTCAGCAAGTAGCACCCGCCGCCCCCACCCCCTGGGGGCGCGCACCACGACCACGCCGCCGCACCCGGCACCGGACCCGCCCAGGGCCCCGGTCCCGAGTCGGCGGCGTCGTGCGTTCCCGGGACGGGAGCCCGTCAGGCCGGGGCGGGGGCGTAGGTCTTCGTGCCGGAGTACTGCCAGGAGGCGAACCGCCACGTGCCCAGGCGCAGATCAAGGCTCTGCCCCGGCGCCAGGGTGCCGCTCACCGTGATGTCGCGCGAGGTGCTGCCGCGGGACGCGGAGCAGCCGGTCTCCTCGGAGTCCTTCCAGCTCTCGTTGCCGGCGCCGTGCTGGAGCCAGACGGTGTGGGTGCCCTGGGTTTGGCAGCGGGCCTGGAGCATGCCGCGGACGGTGTAGGTGCGGTTGCCCTCGCCGCTCCAGGTCAGTTCACCGGAGAAGTGCAGGACCGCGATCGTGACGCCCGGGGACCTCTCGCGGTTGACCTGGAAGGAGACCGCCTCGCCGTGGGTCTCGGCGGCGGGTCCGTCGAGGTAGCGGTCGGCGCCGACCAGCAGCAGCACCTTCTCCCCCACCCGGGCGTCGGCGGCGATCATGCCCCGGGTGACGGCCTCCTGCCACTGGGGGGTGGCGGTGAGGTCGCGGATCATGCGCACGCCCTCGTCGTCGGCGAAGAACTCCTCCGCCTCGGCCAGGCGCCGCTCCACTTCCTGGCGGCCCTCCTCGTCGAGGTACTCGTCCGGGAGGACGTCGACCAGGCGCTGCACGTCGATGCCGGAGGACAGGAGGTAGGCGTAGGCGTCCTGGGCGGGGTCGGTCATGACGATGGCGTGGTGCAGACGGTGGCGGGTCTCGAAGTCCAGCGGCGCCGGGTCCCCCGCGCGTACGGACGCCGATGCGGACGCGGCGGCGCGCGGGGCGGGTGCGGGCGAGGCGGCGGCGGGGGCGGTGAGCGCGGTGGCCGCGGCCAGTGCGGCGCAGGCCGCGAGGGCGGCCCGGCCACTCCGGTTCATGTTCCTGTTCATATTCCTGTTCATGTCCATGCCGTGATCAACGACGCCGCGCACCGGCCGTCACCACCCCCTGCCGCCGGTGGCCCCGAACGGCCGGGCGTGTCACGGCTATTGACGCATGTTCCAACAGTGGCGATTCTCGTCCCACCGAGTACGCGGGACATGACACCCCCCGGGCCGGACGCCGGACGGACGCCGGCGCGGGCGGGGGCCGCCCGCGGTGCCGGTGCGCCCGTCCCCCCGGAACCCGGAACGAAGGCGGTGGCCGATGACCCGCACCCCCCACGCACGGCCCAGGCTGATCACCCTGCTCCTCGCCCTCCTCGCGCTGGCCTGCGGCGCGCTCACCGCGCCCGGCGCCGGCGCCGCGGACGGCCCCGCCTGGTGGGACCCCGTCCAGCGGCCCGTGCCCGACGCGCGGATCGGCGTCAGCGGCGAGCCGTTCAAGGGCACCGACGCGCAGGGGCGGGTGCGCGGCTTCGTCGACGCCCACGACCACCTGATGGCCGCCGAGGCCTTCGGCGGGCGCCTGATCTGCGGCAAGGCGTTCTCCGAGGCCGGCGTCGAGGACGCCCTCAAGGACTGTCCCGAGCACTACCCCGACGGCGCGCTGGACGTCTTCGACCTCCTGACCAAGGGCGACGGCCACCACGACCCGGTCGGCTGGCCCACGTTCAAGGACTGGCCCGCCCACGACTCGCTGACCCACCAGCAGAACTACTACGCCTGGGTGGAACGCGCCTGGCGGGCCGGCCAGCGCGTCCTGGTCAACGACCTCGTCACCAACGGCCTGATCTGCTCCGTCTACCCGTTCAAGGACCGCGGCTGCGACGAGATGGACTCCATCCGCCTCCAGGCCCGCAAGACCTACGAACTCCAGGACTACATCGACCGCATGTACGGCGGCCCCGGCAAGGGCTGGTTCCGGATCGTCACCGACAGCGCGCAGGCCGGCGACGTCATCCGCCAGGGCAAACTCGCCGTCGTCCTGGGCGTGGAGACCAGCGAGCCGTTCGGCTGCAAGCAGATCCTGGACGTCGCCCAGTGCTCGCGCGCCGACATCGACCGCGGCCTCGACGAACTCCACGCCCTGGGCGTGCGCAGCATGTTCCTGTGCCACAAGTTCGACAACGCGCTGTGCGGGGTGCGCTTCGACGAGGGCGCGACCGGGACGGCCGTCAACGCCGGGCAGTTCCTGTCCACCGGCACGTTCTGGACCACCGAGCGCTGCCCGGGCGAGCAGCACGACAACCCGATCGGCCTGGCCCCGCTGCCGGCCGCGCTCCAGCAGAAGCTGCCCGCCGGCGTCACCGTCCCCTCCTACGCGGCCGAGGCGCGCTGCAACACCCGCGGCCTGACCTCGCTCGGGGAGTACGCGCTGCAGGGCATGATGCGGCGCGGCATGATGCTGGAGATCGACCACATGGGCGTCAAGGCCGCCGGCCGCGCGCTGGACCTGCTGGAGGCCGCCTCCTACCCCGGGGTGATCTCCTCGCACAGCTGGATGGACCTGGGCTGGACGGAGCGCGTGTACGCGCTGGGCGGGTTCGTCGCGCAGTACATGCACGGCGCGCAGGCGTTCAGCGACGAGGCCGCCCGCACCCGGGCGCTGCGCGTCAAGTACGGCGCCGGGTACGGGTACGGGACCGACATGAACGGCGTCGGCGGCTGGCCCGGCCCGCGCGGGGCCGACACGCCGAACCCGGTGCGCTACCCCTTCCGCAGCGCCGACGGCGCCTCGCTGATCGACCGGGCCAGCGCGGGCACGCGCACCTGGGACCTCAACACCGACGGCGCCGCGCACTACGGCCTGGTCCCGGACTGGCTGGAGGACATCCGCCTGGTCGGCGGCCAGCAGGTGATCGACGACCTGCTGGGCGGCGCGCAGTCCTACCTCACCACCTGGGGCGCCGCCGAGCGTCACCGCGCCGCCGTCAACCTGGCCGCGGGCGCGGGCGCGTCGGCCTCCTCCAGCGAGTGGAACCCGTTCACCAGTTACGCACCCGGGCGGGCGGTGGACGGCGACGGCGGCACCCGGTGGGCCAGCGACTGGAGCGACGGGCAGTGGCTGGCCCTCGACCTCGGCGCCACCACCCTGGTCGGGCGCGTCACCCTGGAGTGGGAGCGCGCCTACGGGCGGGCCTACGCGGTGGAGGTGTCGGGTGACGGCGCCGCCTGGCACACCGTCTGGTCCACCACCGCCGGCGACGGCGGCCTGGACACCGCCCGCTTCACCCCCGTCCCGGCCCGGTATGTGCGCCTGCACTTCCAGCAGCGCGCCACCCAGTGGGGGTACTCGCTGTACGAGGTGGGCGTCTACCGCGCCTGAGCGGCCGGCCCGCGCGCCTGGGTGATCCGCCTCAGGCGCGCGGGCGCACGGAGGCCTTGTCGGCGTTGCCGGGCCAGTTGAAGTGGTTCTCCTGGCCGGCCCCGACGGTGGCGACCGGGGTGCCGGAGCAGTCGCCGTTGGTGTAGACGTCGACGGTGTCGCCCGTCTTGTTGGTGGCGTGGACCTCCAGCATGAGCGAGCCGAATCCGCCGCCCTTGCAGCCGGAGTCGCCGTTCCAGGTGAAGGCCAGGTCCTCGGAGTCGCACTCCTCGCCGCTCGGGGCGCAGTTCATGAACGACAGCTCGACGCCGCCCTCGGTGGCAGCGGCCACCGGGGCGGACCACAGCAGGGCGCCGGTGAGCGCGAGCGCGCAGGCGGGGGCGGTGAGGAGGGCGGGCAGGCGCCGGGGCTTCGTCATGGTGCGGGGCTCCTTCGGTCGGGTGCGGAGGGTCTCGTCACCTTCTCAACGACGGCTCCCGCGCCCGGTTGCGCGGTGCCCGGTCCGCTCAACGTCCGCCCCGGCATGCCTCGTTCAGTCCGAAAGCGGGGGTGATCCGAGCGGCGGCCCGCCGGAGGCGATCTCCCGCAGGGCCGCCACGTGCCGGGCCAGTGCGGTGCGGCCGGTGGCGGTGAGCGACAGCCAGGTCCGGGCGCGCTTGCCCAGGAAGGCCTTGCGGACCTTCACGTAGCCGGCCTCCTCCAGGAGCGCGATCTGCTTCGACAGCGCGGAGTCGGTGACCTCGACCGCGTCGCGCAGCGTCCGGAAGTCCGCCTCGTCCACCGCCGCCAGCGCGGCGGTGATGGAGAACCGCACGGGCGCGTGGATCACGGCGTCGAGCGACTTGCGCGGGTGCGTCACCGCGCGCCTTCCCCGGCCCGGCCCGCGGCCCTGCGGTCCAGGACGGCGATGACGAGGAACGGCGCGGCGCACAGGACGGCCCCCGGCCACCACCACAGGGGCTCGCCGGAGAAGCAGGCCGAGCCGACCGTGACGGTCACCGTGTACAGGCCGGCCCCGACCGCCGTGGTGACGGCGTAGTACGCCCGGTGACGGCGCGCCAGCACCGGGCGGGTCGCCGTGTAGAGAGCGAGGCCGAACAGCGGCAGCAGGAGCAGCACCGGGACGGCGTACGGGAGGGAGGGCTGGACGGCCAGGCCGTACAGGGCGGTCAGTGCCGTCGTCGCGGCGCCCGCCAGCACGATGAGCGCGGTCCGGGGGCGGGCGCGCCGCTCCCGCAGGCGCGTTGCCGTCGCGTCGGCGGACGCGAGGGCGTCGTGTGCTTCGTTCCTGTCCATCCTGTTGCCTTTCTGAGCCTGGTTCTGTGCCGGGTCCCGTCCCCGGAGTGCGGGATCGGGGTCCGTTAGGCCGTCTCGCCTTGGTCCCACCGGAAGGTGCGGACCGCCAGCGACACCGTCGCGCCGGCGGTGCCGAGCACGACGAGGACCGACAGCCACACCGGGTGCTGCGGCGTGCCGTTCGGCATCTGGGTCAGCATGAGGTCCGCGAAGAACGTACTGGGCAGCAGGCCCAGTGTCGTGCGCACGGCATCCGGCATGAGCTCCATCGGAAACGCGAGGCCGCTCAGGAACAGGGTGGCGAGTTGGACCAGCGTGCCGACGTTGGTGGCGGCGTCCGGCGAGCCGAGACGGCCGCCGATCAGGTAGCCGATGCCGCCGAACATGGCCAGGCCCAGGAAGGCGATGGCGAACAGCGCCGGCAGCCTGGCCGGTTCGGCCTTGCCGAGGACGACGGCCACGACGAGCAGGGCGACCGTCTGGGCGGTCACCATGACGATCCTGGGGAGCATGTGGGTGAGCACCAGACGGGCGCGGCCCACCGGCGTGGTTCCCAGCAGGCGCAGCGTTCCCTTGGTCCGCAACGTCGCCAGTGGTCCTGCCGTGACGGTCAGCGCGGCACTGGTGACGGCGAGGAAGACGGCCATCGGGATGACGAGTTGGACGAAGTCGGGGGTGCCGGGTTCTTTGGGGACGAGTGTGCCGATGGTGAGGAAGATCGCCAGCATGCCGAAGGGGAAGAACAGGGCGAAGTAGAAGTAGCGGGGCTCGCGCAGGAGTTCCCGCGTGTGGAGGCGGGCCAGTTCCCGGGTGGCGGCGGAGGTCACGTCGGCGTTCCTTCGGTGTCCGTGGCCTTGTCGAAGGACAGGCCGGTCAGGTGTCGGAAGACCGCCTCCAGGCCGGCTTCCCTGAGCTGGATGTGGTGTGCCGCGAGCGGTCCGGTGAGCAGGGCGAGCACGGCGTCGGAGTCGCGGGTGCGGACGGTGACGCGGATGCCCTCGTCGACGGCTGTGCTGTCGACGCCGGACACGTCCCGGGCGGCGTGCAGGGCGGCGAGGTCGGTTCCGGCGGCCACGGTGAACTGGACCTCGCGCGCGGGTGCGTACCGGGCGATCAGATCGTCGGGGGCTCCGCAGGCGGCGACCTTGCCACGGTGGAGGACGGCCACCCGGTCGCAGAGCGTCTGGGCCTCCTCCATGGAGTGCGTCGACAGCAGCACGGTGTTGCCGCTCTCGCGGTGGCCGCGGACGGCGGCCCACAGTTCCTGGCGGGCGTTGGGGTCCAGGCCGGTGGACGGCTCGTCGAGGACGAGGACGCGGGGGCGTGAGATGAGGGCCGTGCCGACGAGGAGGCGCTGGCGCTGGCCGCCGGAGAGTTTGGCGACCCGGACGTCGCGGGAATCGGCGAGGCCCATCCGCTCGATGATGGCGTCCGGGGTCTGCGGGTCCGGGTAGAAGGAGGCCCAGACGCCGAGGAGTTCGGCCACCGTCTGCTGCTCGAAGAGCGCGGCCTGCTGGGGCTGGACGGCGACCTGCCGGCGGACCTCGTCGCGCTGCACGGCGGGGTCGAGCCCGAGGATCCGCACCGTCCCGGCGGTGGGACGCCGCAGACCCACCAGCATCTCGATGGTGGTGGTCTTGCCGGCGCCGTTGGGGCCGAGCAGGCCGAAGATCTCGCCGTGACTGACCGTCAGATCGATGCCGTCGACGGCGATCGTGGTACTGCCGGCTCCGTTGTACCGCTTGGTGACGCCGACGAGTTGGACCGCCGCTTCCTGCGGTCGGGCCTCTGGGCGGCGCAGGGGTTCGGTGTCGAGTTCGGGCATTCCGAGTCAGCCTCTCGTGGGTCGTTCCGAGATCTCGCCGAGCGTTGCCGTGTGCGTTTCCACCATGGCATTCACTTTCAAGGTTGGCAAGTGGATGCCACGGTGGAATTCGCTGCGCCCGTAGGGAAGTTGGGGGTTCAGGAGGGCGTGGAGAGCGCGCCGCCGGCCCGGACGCCGGCCGCCAGCACGCCCAGCAGGCTCTCCTCGGCCGGTACGAAGCCCCAGCGGTTGAGATCCATGTGCAGGTAGTGGAGCAGCAGCACGGGCCGGGGCACGGGGTTGCCGTCGTTCTCGGCCCCGTCGAGCGTGCGCACGACCGTGTCGACGTGCGCCCGCACGGCCTCCAGTCGGCGGCCGTCGGGCACGGCCGCGGCGGTGCCGCCGGCCGCGCGGACCAGGAGACGGCGCCGCTCGCCCTGATCGGGTGCGGCGACGGCCAGTTGACGGCCCCACTGGCGGCGGTGCGCCGTCCAGAACGCCGTCCGCGTCCCCTCGTCGGGCAGTGCCGCCCGGGTGACGGAGTCCATGTAGCGCACCGCCAGGGCGGCCCGGGCGAAGAGCGGCTCCAGGGCGTCGATCCGCTGGTCGGCGTACAGGCGGGTGGAAGCGGTGAACAGCTCCTCCGCGCGCCGCACTCCGGCGGTGCCGCCGTACTTCGCCAGTTCCGGCGCGTACAGGTCGCACCGTACCTGTCTCACCAGGGGCAGCCCCTGCGGCACCGAACCGGGGACGATTCGGTCGGTGGCGGCCGGGTCTGCCAGGGTGCGCAGCAGCCCGGTCAGTTCGGGCAGCCGGTCGTGGACGCGGTCCGCCCCGTCGGGGGGACAGGCCAGGCGCAGGCGCAGGTGGTGGCCGCTCATGTCCCAGTAGCGGGTGAAGAACCACGCCGTCGCGCTCTCGTCGGCGGCGCGCGCGGCGAGCCAGGGGACGAGGACGCGCGCGGCCTCGTCCATGAGGTCCGGGTGCCCGGGATAGGCCCGCACGTACCACCAGGCGGTCGAGCCGCGACGGTCGTTCACGGTCGGTACTCCTTCGGCCAGGACAGCAGGGCCGCGTGCTCCGTGACGCGGGCGCGGCCGCGGTGGTCGCGCTGCGGGTGTGCGGCGCGTGCGGGCAGGGCCTCCACCATCCGGACGTGGCGGGTCGACGGGCTCAGCCATTGCCGCAGCACGGCCACGGACAGCGGGGAGGCCAGGGACACCCACATCGGTTTGCGGTCGTGGGTCACGGCGAAGCTCCCGCCGAGCTGGTGGACGAAGACCTCTTGCGGGATCCCGTGGGTGCGGCGGAACCCGTCCCACCGCACCGCGGATTCGACGTCGTCCTCGCACGCCGCGGGCAGCAGGCCGGTCGGCACGATCCACGAGGCGCGGGCGGTGACGATCCTGTCGTGCGGGCCGTCGGTGACACGGGGCAGGGCGACCACGTCGTCGCCGCAGTGCGGGCGCAGCGCGTTCGCCTTGGTGATCGTGTAGTCGGAGTGGGGTGATCCGTCGACCCAGGGGTCGGCCAGCACGGCGAGAAGCCGTACGTACGACTGGAGCAGGTGCTGCGGGACGAGTCCCAGGTAGGCGAGGCCGACGGGGTCACCGGAGCGGTCGAAGAGGGAGAGCGTGCCGGTTGCCGGATCGTGGGCCAGCACGGTGTCGTCCAGCGTGATCGCGCCGGGGGCGCCGACCTCGCCCGGCAGCACCAGGGGCGGGAGGAGCCCGCCGCACTGTGCCTGAACGGTGCTGCAGTCCGTCCACACCACCAGTTCCCGGCAGTGCGTGCCCGCCCAGCAGTGTTCCACGTGGGCGGCGAGGCGGTCCCGGAAGCCGTCGCCGAGGAGTCGGGTGAACCGGGTGAACAGCGCGCCGCTGCCCGCCCCGAACTGGTTGACCACCAGGCGGTACCGGCCGGCGGCCACGGCTTCGGCGTCGGCCGCTTCCAGTTGGAAGTAGACGCCCGCGTTCGGCGGTGCGCTGGTCGGTCCGACCGGCAGCCAGGCCCGTCGGCCCGGATCGTCGCGGCTCGTGAGGTCGGCGAACAGGGCGCGGTCGAGCGGCGGGTTGGCGTCGCGGTCGACGGTGAGGCGCATGAGGAATCCGAGCGGGTCTCGGCAGAGGCCTCCGGGGCCGTACTCGGCTACGAAGGCCTCCAGCAGGAGGTCGTAGAGGTGCGATCGGAAGAGGTGCGGGCGCATCCGCTCGCCCAGCGTCCTCAGGTCGGCGCGCACCTGCGGCACGTCCAGCGGGTCGGGGAGCTCCAAGTCGCTCTCGCGGTCCTCGTAGACGAGGCCGCTGGGCCTGCGCTCCCCCGGGTCGCGGTGTTCGTGCCAGCCGGCGGCGAGCGCCTGGAGGCCCGCGGCGGCGGCGATCCGCTCCCGTACGGACCCGGCGTGTGCGCCGGCACCGAGTGTGTGGGCCCGGGTCAGGTCTGCTGCGGGGACGGGCGAGGCGTGGTCTGCGACCGCTTCGGCCAGGGCCGGGAACGGGTCCTCGCCTCGTCTCCAGGGCTGCACGGGGTGGAGGAGCCCGGCGTCGAGGAGCCGCAGGAAGCGGCGGAAGGGGCCGGCGCCGCCGAGGTGGGTGAGCAGCGCGTCCAGCGTGACCTCGGCCGGCAGGCCGGCCAGGACGCGCACGGCATGGTCCGCCTCCACCGCGCGGTCCTGGCGCCAGACGACGCCCCCGGTGAGGAGTACCTCGCTGTGCAGCAGCAGCCCTTCGGGCTCCGTCGGGGTGCCGGGACGCACCGGTGCCACCCGGTAGCGCAGCAGCCCTGCGGTGCGCTCGTCGCGTGCGAGGCGGGCCAGTGCCAGGTGGGCCGTGGTCGCGGAAGTGCGGCTGTGTGCCCGGCCCCGGCCGGCGGTGCCGGCCTCGCCGATCGTGGTGAGGCCGGAGAAGGGACTCGTCTTGACAGCGGCCCGCGCGACGTACGAGTACAGGGTCTTGAGTGTGCGCGTCGACCGGTCCCTGGGGTCGGCATGCCCCATCCAGTCCGGCGCCGCCAGTGCGAGGGACTCGGCGAACCCGGGTTCGTCCAGGGCGCCGTGCAGGCGGCGCACCGCGCGGGCCCGATCGTGCTCGATCTGGATGCCGAGCCGGTCGCGCAGGCTCTGCCGTTCTCCCGTGAGCCGTATCCAGCCGTCCAGTGCCGCCGATCCCGCCGTGGGGAGCCGGGCGCGCACGGCGGCGGCGACGGCGGTGTCCCACGGCAGCTCCTCCAGCCGGTTGACCTGTCGTTTGCCGGCCAGGACGCGGCGGCGCAGCGGTATGTCGTCGTCCAGCAGCGGCACGAGGGCGAACAGCGCACCGGTGAGGTCGTCGGCCAGGCGCGGCAGCCGGGCGGAGATGCCCGCGAGTTCGGCGAGGAGTTCTCCGGTGGCCGGTGTCACCAGGTCCAGGACGTCGGCCGGCAGGCCCGCGACCCGTGTCAGCAGCAGTGGGGAGATCGTCACGGTCACCGGCCCACCACCGCCAGCGCGAAGTCCGCGGTCAGCGGGATCGCGTGGAGCATGGCGTAGGCGAGGAAGCACACGTAGGCCGCCGAGGCCAGGGCGTAGGCCAGGTGCGCGCGGCGGGCCCCGGTTCCCAGGTTGGCCAGGTGCTCGGGGAGCGGCTTGCGCGCGAGGGTGTGGCGCAGCAGTGTGAACGCGCGGTCGCGGGCGTTCGCCTGCCCGGTCGCGGCTTCCAGGGCCGTGTAGCCGTCGCTCGGCATCAGCGGGTTGAGGTTGACGACGAGCAGGAAGAACTGCATGCCCAGCAGGAACACCGTCGTGTCGCGGACCAGTCCGGAGGAGTTGAGGGCCGTCAGCGCCACCAGTCCGCAGAGCACTCCGTCGCTGAGGATGCCGGCCATGGCCAGGACGACGCGGGCGCTGCGGCCGCGTACGCGGTAGGCGTCCGTGCGGTCCACGTAGGCGACGGGCATGAAATAGAAGAGCAGTGCCACGCCGAGGCCCCGGATCGGCACCTTGAGGTACTGGGCGACGAGGGCGTGTGCCGTCTCGTGCGCCAGGACGATCAGCGGCATGACGGCGGTGGCGATGAGGAAGGCGTGTCCGGCCAGGTCCTGCAGGGCCGGGGTGCGGGTGAGGTAGGTGTGGATGCCGAGCCCGTACCCGGTGGCCGCGCCGAGTACGGCGAGGAGGACGAGCAGCCCGGCCGGCAGGGCGCGCAGGAGGCGGGCGACCGGCTCCAGGAGGGTGGGGAGCGAGCGGGTGATCACGACGCGGGGCATCAGCATCGACGTGCGGACGCGTCGGCCGGTGCCGGCGTTCTTGGCGGTGGGCGGCGGCGAACCTTCCAGCAGGCCGCTGTGCTCCAGGCTGGCGAGGAAGGTGTCGAGTTGGCGGGTCAGCGCCTCGGCGCGGATCCGGTCCGCGCGGGAGAAGAACGCGACGAGGTCGTCCCGGGTGCGCGTGCCGTCGAGGAAGCCGAGCACCTTCTCCCCTGCGGGGGTGATGCGGTGGTAGTGCCCGGTCACCGGATCGAAGATCAGCGGAATGTCGTCCATTCCGCGGATGACCTCCAGTTCCTCTCGGAGCTTGGGTGGCGAACTGATCACTGCGTCCAACCTCTGCTGTCGTGCCGGGCCCCGGGGTCGTGCGGGCGGGCCCACTTGACCCCGGGCCTGCGTGGCGGGATGCTGCGGGGATTGCGAGGACCACCCGTTCCGGGTGCCCGTGCGGGCACCCGGAACGGGCACGGAGCCGGCTCCGGCGGGACGGTGCCGAAGGTGTCAGCCGTTACGGCGCCGCCCGCCGGGCCCGGTCACCCGTAGGTCGAGGCCGAGGTGAAGCTCGACGCGGAGGAGGCCGGGCAGGACGCCGAGCTGGCGGATCCCGCGCACGCGAAGCAGCCCAGGGCGTTGCCCTCGGGCAGTTCCTCGACGGTGAGTGCCTCGTCCAGCGCGTACAGGTCGAGGAGGCTCTCGGTCGTGAGTTCGTTCATCTGTGTCACTCCTTTCTGGGGATGGTCGGGTCGGGGGGCCGGTGCGCTGTGGGCGCGCTCAGCCGAAGGTGGACGCCGAGCCCACGCTCGCCGCCGAGCTGCCCGGGCAGGACGCGGTCGAGGCGGAGGACGCGGAGAACCAGCAGCCCAGGGCGTTGCCCTCGGGCAGCTCCTCGACGGCGAGGTCGCCGTCGAGGGCGTACAGGTCGAAGAGCTCCTCGGTGGTCTTGTCGCTCACTGATCGGCTTCCTTTCGATCGGTTGGTGCGTGTGGTTTCGGCCAGGACGGGCCGGGTGGCGTCAGCCTTCTCAGCCCGCGCAGTTCGCGGTCATGATGCTGCCGGCGCTGCTCGCCGGGCAGCTCGCGGTGCCCGCGGTGGAAGCGGTGCTGAAGGTGGCCAGCGCCACCCCCTCGGAGATCTGCTCCACGAACAGCCCCTCGTCGCCCGCGTCCACCAGGTGCAGATCCAGCTCCAGTGCCGTGATGTCGCTCATCTGTCGGCCTGTCAGGTGTAGCTGGAGAAGGACGTGAACGAGGAGGCCGAGGTCGCCGGGCACGAGGCGCTCCCGACGGTCCCGGCGGTGGAGACCGAG
The DNA here is from genome assembly GCF_040683335.1 of Kitasatospora sp. NPDC093806. Lineage (NCBI taxonomy): Bacteria > Bacillati > Actinomycetota > Actinomycetes > Kitasatosporales > Streptomycetaceae > Kitasatospora > Kitasatospora sp. NPDC093806. Next base: position 5,356 of record NZ_JBFBDO010000112.1, on the reverse strand, counting down.
GCCAGCGCGTTGCCGTCGGCCAGCGTCTCCAGTTCCAGGGAGTCCTCGAGCATCTCGTCGAGGACGTAGAGTTCCAGGTCAGCCATGGGGGTTCCCCCTTTCTGTGTCGGGTGGGGCTAGGCCGAGCACTGAGCGGTCATGATGCTGCCGGCGCTGCTCACCGGGCAGCTCGCGGTGCCGGCGGTGGAAGCGGTGCTGAAGGTGGCCAGCGCCACCCCCTCGGGGATCTGCTCCACGAACAGCCCCTCGTCGCCCGCGTCCACCAGGTGCAGATCCAGGTCGAGCGCGGTGATGTCGCTCATCCGATGTCCCTCCCTTCTTTTTCTCGTACGGTTCACCGGTGGCCGGTCGGCCCCGGAAGCGTGTGGGACGGCAGCCCGGGGGCGCCGCCGAGGGCGAGGGCGAACAACTGGTGGCGGGTGGCGCCGTCGCTGCGCAGGCAGTGCCGTACGGAGGCGGGGATGAAGCCCGCGAAGACGGTTCCCACGAGGCCGACGGCGACGGCGTCGAGCCACATCGTGTACGCGGCCGCCGCGGCGCGGGTCATCAGCATGCGGTAGCCGTGCGCGCCGTGCAGCCTGCTCGCCCGGTCGAGGTCGGCGGCGACGGAGACGATGGCGGCGGCGTCGCAGAACTCCCGCTGCAGCGTCAGGTCGTGCAGTGCCTGCGGCTCGGGCAGCGGCGCGACCCGGGTGTACGTGCGGGCCCCGGAGTCCAAGCGGAACATTCCCGGCTCCAGCCCGTCCAGCCGGAACGCGACGACGTCCGTCTGCAGGGTGCAATCCTCCTGCTCTTGCGGCCAGGTCTGGGTGTCGGCGTCGACGCCGCGTGCCACGATCTCGGCGAGGAGCGCCGCGGGGACCGGGCCGGGGTCGAAGAGGCGTACGGAGCTGCGGCGTTCGAGCGCTGTCAGGAGCCCGGCCCGTTCGCGTCCGTCGGCGTCGAAGCGGACCGGCGGACCCATCGGTGCGGGGGCCGGTGCCGTCGGCCGTGGTGGTGCGTCGGCGGCGGGCGCGGGATTTCGGAAGGCTGCGATGAGTTCGGCCGCGAGGTCGTGTGCGCTGGCCACCTGCGGTGTTGTGGTGCTCACTTGTCGCCTCCCAGGTCGATCACGGCGGTGACCGGTTCCACGTCGGGGCTGATGCCCAGCGCGGACGCGACGGCGTCGTCGTCCCACCGCGGGCGGGGCGTCAGGCCGATGCCGAGTGTGCGGGCCGCGGCGCGGGCGGTGGCCTGGGCGCAGCCGCCGTCCAGCAGGACGATGCGCAGCGCGAAGGCCGAGTACTTGCGGGCCACCTTCGGGAAGTCGCCGGTCAGGACGAGCGTGGCCGGCGCGGCGCCGCCGATGCCTGTGGTGGCGGACGCCAGCCGGGCGAGGCGGTGTTCCGTGGGCACGTAGCCGTACACCCCGGGGGCGAGGCCCGCAACGTCCCGGATGACGGCGTACGCGATGACCGAGCCGATGTTGCCTCCGCTGGCCGTCCACCGGGACACGCGTTCCTCACCGTCCGTCTTGATGCCGGCGGTGACGGCCAGCAGGAGGGAGAGGGCGTGGGCGTCCAGTGGCGTGTCGTCTTCCTCGTGTGCGAGACGGTCGTACCCGGGGGACGGCAGCTGAACGGCGGGGGCGACCGGCCAGGTGCGGGAGACCCGCTGGAGGGCCAGGTTGGACGGCTTGTAGTGCATCTGGTGCGCTTTGAGGTCGGCGAACTCCTTCGGCGGCATGGCCACCGACGCCTCGAAGCGCGTCGCCAGGGCGGCTCGCTCCGTCAGCGGGCCCGGGGTGGCGCAGCATCGGGGGCAGCCGGGCCGGGTCGGCGACGAGGTGTCCTTGTGGGCCAGGGTCTCCAGGTCGACGACCCGCCAGCGCAGTGGCAGTGGCGAGGGTGTCGTGCGGGATACCGCGGCGAACAGGTCGTGGGCGAGGAGTGCCGCGGCGAGTCGGCGGTCTGCGGGCCGCTGCGGCCGGTCGTCGTCGGCCGGGTCCTGTACGGACAGGCACTCCAGGCAGGGGGTGGTCCGCGGGTCGACGAGGGGGCCGAGGGCGGCGCCGCGGCCGTGGACGCGCAGCCGTAGCAGGGGGACGCCCTTGTCCCAGCAGTGGTCCGCGAGCCGGGTGCGCCCGCGGTCGTCGGTGGCGCCGTCGTGCTCGGCCCACACGACGAGTGTCGTGTCCTGGGAGGGCAGGGTGTTGTCGTGCGGTACGGCCGGAGCGGCGACGGAGACGGCGACGGAGCCGGCGAGTTCCTCGCGGAGCAGGGCGGCCAGGTCCGGGTCGCCGAAGACCTCGACGCGGGCGCCGCGCAGCCGGGCCGCCGCCTGCTCCCAGGAGGCGTTGGCCTCGGTGGCGCTGCCGACGCGGGACAGGAAGTCGGCGAGCCGCCCGTCGGTGGCGGCGGTGCTCGTGGCCGGCCGGTCCGTGCCGCCGGTCCGTGGCGGGCCTTCCTCGATCACTCCGGACGCCCAGAGCAGCGACACCGCCTTGAACACGCTTTCCTCGGGCCTTTCCAGTGCCGCGGCGATCTCGGCGTGGGTGCGAGCGCCGTCGAGCAGGGTGAGGAGGGCGGGCAGCAGATCGGCGGCGGACCTGCCCCGGAACATCTGCTTCTTCGGGGTGCCCGTCACCACCACCTGGTCCGGTTCGGTACTGATCACCAGGCCGCGGCGGACCCGAGGCCGCCGGGGGATGCGCAGTTGGGGGTCGAAGCGGGCGGCGGCGCCGATCGACTCCGCCGTGATCATGGACTGGCCGGTCACCGGTTCCGCCCTTCGTCGATCGTCGCGAGCGCGCGCCACAGCGGCTCGCTCGTGGCCTGTGCGCGGCAGCGCGTGCAGCGGTCGACCGCCACCACCGACGACCTGCTCGTGGTCCCGGCGATCTGGTCGAAGCGGCGTACGGTGGCGTACGGCGCGTTCTCCTCCGGGCCGCGGAGCGCCTCGTCGACGGCGTGCAGCGCGAAGGCCGCCGCGATGCCGACGTGGTGCCGCGGGTAGCCCGTCGGGTAGCGGTCGTCGCCCGGTGCGGCCGTGTGTCCGGGCCGCTGGTGCTGGTCCCGGCGGCGGACGTAGCACCGGTGGCACGCGGTGCGGCCGGGGACGACGACCGGGCCGCACAGCACGTCGGTGGCGGTGGTGTGGATGCCGAACCAGGGCACGCGCCAGTCGAACGCGGCGTGGTCCAGCGCCTCGGCGATGCGGGGCCGCTCCTGGGACGTCGCCAGGACGATCAGGTCGGCGTGCGGCCACAGGCTCGGATGGGTGCCCTCGTCGATCTCCTGGACGGTCACGTCGTGCGTGTCGCAGTCGCGTTCCAGCCGGCGCGCGACGTCCTTGCCGAACGGTCCCGACGCCAGGACGAGCAGATGACGGTTCATGTCGGTCCTCATGCGAAGGGCTGCGGGTGGGAGTTGACGCCGGATTCGCCCTGCGCCGGGTGGCCCATGGCGCGGGGGGCGGCGTAGAGCCTGGGGTGGGCGAGGTAGCGGGCGCGGTGGGCGAACGACAGCGGCATCAGCTGCGGCACCATGACGCGCACGACCGTGGCGCCCACCTGCCGTGCCTCGTCCGTCGTGAGGTCCACGACGATCACCTCGCACCCGGCGCGTGCCAGCCGCTCCAGCAGCCACGGCAGGTCCTGCGCGCCCTGGCCCGGGCGTGGCAGCTCGGAGAGACGGCGTACGGGCCGGTCGCCGTCCAGGAGGAAGTCGAAGCGGTGGCGCTGGTCGCGTGGCCCCGCCAGCAGTGCCCCGTCGATCACGCTGACCGTGTCCTCGGGGTTGTGCGGGCGGCTGCTTCGGCCCGCCATGGAACGCAGCGCGATCCGCAGGGACGCGGCCTCGCGGTGGAGCTTGGCGACGGCCTTGCCGGGATCGGTGTCGCAGGTGGCGACCACCAGTTGCGCCAGGTCCCGGTCGTGGTAGGCGAGTTGGACGCCGTAGACGACGGGGACGCCCAGGTCGGTCGTCGCATCGAACAGCAGGGTTCGGATGTTCTCGGACTCGGCGCGTTCCACATAGGCGCGGTGCGCCGGGGACAGTTCGCCCGGGTCCACGACCAGGCGCGGCAGGCGCAGCCGTTGCAGCCAGGTGAGCGCGATGGCATCGCGTTCGACCACTTCCAGCAGGCCGTTGGCGATGGCGGCGAGCGGGTCGGTGTGGGTGGCGCAGCCGGTCGAGACGGGGTGGACGTGGCGTTCCGCGGCGGACTCCGGGGGGCACTTCAGGTAGACCTGGACGGCCGGCACGTACACCTTGCGTCCGCGCGCGAAGGACCAGCCCTCCACCCAGCGCAGCGGCACCTTGGGGTCGGTGGGCACCAACCCGCAGCGCGCATCGGCCAGTTCGGTGTCCGAGCAGGTGGGCCACTGCCCGGGGGCGATGGCGTCGTCACCGAGCTCGGCGGCCGTGGCCCAGACCATGTCCCGCGGGGACCAGGCGCAGGAGGAGTACCGCTCCAGCGACTCGGCGGTGGCCAGGTGCGCGGCCGTCTCACGGTCGAGCGCGCCGCCGGCGCCGTCGAAGTTGCCCGACGCGGGGTCGTGCGACCATGCGGACTGGCTGGCGAGTACGGCGCCGGGGTTGCCCAGCGAGCCGGAGAAGACCGGGAAGTCGGGCTCCCCTTCGGTGACGGGCAGCCAGGTCAGCCTGGACACGAGTCCGTAGGGTGACACCAGCTTGCCCATCCCGCGCAGGGACGCGGGGACAGCCGCGCTTGGGGGCGTCGCTCGGAGCGTCCTCAATTCCCAGGCCTCCTTGTCGAAAGATCCGCCGGTGGACGGCGGGAATTAGGGTCCGGTCCCGGGTTTCCGGGAGCGTCTGGAAAAGGGCATTACTGGAACGTCGGATACCGTTCGGCGGCGCGTGCGCGCGCGGGCGGCACCGCCTCCCAAATGGAGCACGAAGCACTGGCGTGGCGGGAGTTGGCATGTTTGACTCGCGTCGCGGAACCGTGCTCCGCCGGGTTCGTACGTCACCGCGAACGGTTCCACTCTCTACACGCGGTGGACCGGCTGGTGCGCTGTTCACGCAGACCCAGAATTTCTGACACGGGGGGATGAACAGCTTGAACGAGGCGCTCGAGGAGAGCTTCGCGGCCTATGTGAGGGATGCACGACCGGCACTCAGGCGCAGTGCCTTCGTGCTGGTGGGAGACTGGTTCGCCGCGGACGATCTCGTACAGCAGACCTTGCTCGCCCTGTACCGGCGTTGGGACCGCCTGGACCGTCATCACGCTCTGACCGGCTATGTCCGAACCGTCATGGTGCGGCTCTTCATCAGCGACCGGCGGGCGCACCGCTGGACGTGCGAGCTCTTGAACGACACCCCACCGGAACCGGCACCGGTACCCGAGGACGCCG